>PFKL01000035.1 GCA_002784245.1 Comamonadaceae bacterium CG_4_10_14_3_um_filter_60_75 | reverse complement strand
AGCGCAACGCCAAACTCGGCAAGCTGCGCAGCACCGCTTCGGCATCGTTGGCACCCACACCCAACCCCAGACGCATGTGGCAAAGTTTGAGCGCCATGTGCAAGCTGGCGTCGCAGGTCATGACACTGCCCATCAGCACGTCACCGCCTCCGCTGGGGTACTTGGTCAGGGCGTGGATCGACACATCAACCGCCAGCGCGGGGGCGCTGCCTGGCTGCAGGTCAAACGGCTTGAATGCCAGGCCTGCGCCCCAGGTGTTGTCCAGCGCACACAGTACGCCTGTAGCCTTGCAGATGCGCACCTGCGCGCACAGGTCAGGGAATTCCAGCGTGACCGAACCAGCTGCTTCCAGCCAGACCAGTCTGGTCCGGGGGCCGATCTTGGCGGCCAGATCCGGCGGCTGCAATGGGTCGTAAAAACGGTGGGTAATGCCCAAGTGCGCCAGTTCGCCCTCGGCCAGCGCTTTGCTGGGGCCGTAGGCGTTGTCAGGGATAAGCACCTCGTCGCCGGTTCTCAACAGGGCCAGACTGACCGTTGCAATCGCCGCCAGGCCGCTGGGCACCAGCAGGCATTGGGCACCCACTTCAAGTGCACACAGGCGCTCTTCCAGGGTGTAGGTGGTGGGCGTGCCGTGCAGGCCGTAGGTGTAGGCGGTTTTGTCTTTCCACTCAAAATGGCGCATCGCTGCCACATTAGGAAAAAAAACCGTCGACGCCTTGAACACTCCCGGCTGCGGCGCGGCAAAACCCGCAGGCGGCGTATAAGGGTGGTGAATGAGCCCGGTGGTGTCGCCGTGGGTCATGGCGCTCAAACGCTCCATTTTTCGATCAACTGCTCGGGGCGCATGCTGTCGTAGTTCTCAAACGGCTGGTGAATCCAAGGGTTGGTGGGCAAAAATTCGACGCAATAGTCGGGCGTGAAGGTCGATACCGCCTTGGTCCAGAGCACGGCGCTGCGCAGCTCGGTGATCGGTTTGTAATTGGTTTTCAACAGATCAATCACCGCGTTCAAGGTCAGGCCGGAATCAGCCAGATCGTCGACCAGCAACACCCGTCCGGCGATGCGCCCTTTGGGCGTGGTGATGTAGTGGGCAATGTCGAGTTGCCCCTGCACCGTGCCCGCTTCCGAGCGGTAGGAACTGGTGGACATGATCGCCAGCGGTTTGTCAAATACCCGCGACAAAATGTCGCCGGGGCGCATGCCACCACGGGCCAGACACAAGATAGTGTCAAACTGCCAGCCTGACTGATAGACCTTGATGGCGAGTTTTTCGATCAGGTTGTTGTACTCGTCGTAACTTACATACAGGTGGTGGCCATCTTCCGTCAGCATAAAGGTGCTCCAAATTAAGTAGCTATTTGCGCTTGATTTACAAGGGCTACAACTCGTTTTGATTACAAACCCTGAACAACTGACCTATTCCGCCAGAAACGGGTGGCGGATCAAAATGGTGTGCGCCCGGTCGGGGCTGGTCGACACGATGTGGATCGGCACGCCGGTGACCTGTTCGATGCGCTGCAGATACAGGCGCGCGTTGGTGGGCAACTGGTCGTACTGGGTCACGCCGACGGTGCTGTCGCTCCAGCCAGGGATGGTTTCATAAATGGGTTTGCAGCGCGAGATGTCGTCAGCACCCATGGGCAAAATGTCGGTGACTTGGCCATCCAATTCGTAGCCGGTGCAGAGCTTGAGTTCTTTCAGGCCGTCAAGCACGTCAAGCTTGGTGATGCACAAACCATTGAGCCCGTTGACCTGCGCCGAGCGCTTGAGTAATGCGGCGTCAAACCAGCCACAGCGGCGGCTGCGACCGGTGGTCACCCCTTTTTCGGCGCCGATGGTGCTCATGTGGTAGCCCGGGGTACCCTCTTTTTCCCACGCCAGTTCGGTCGGGAACGGCCCGCCGCCGACGCGCGTGCAATAGGCTTTGGCAATGCCCAGGATGTAGTGCAACAAGCCTGGGCCCACACCCGAGCCAGCCGCGGCGTTGCCAGCGACGCAATTGCTTGAGGTAACAAACGGGTAGGTGCCGTGATCGACGTCCAGCAGTGTGCCCTGTGCTCCTTCAAACAGCAGGTTTTCACCGTTAAGGTGCGCGTCATTGAGCTCGCGCGATACGTCAGCCATCATCGGCTTGAGCATCTCGGCGTGGCGCATGGCTTCGTCAAACACCGGCTGGAACAGCACGGCACCGTCTTTCATGTAGGGCGCAAGCGTCGGGCCGAAATCAAAGTTCTTTGACTTCAGATACGTTGCGAGCACATGGTTGTGCAAGTCCAGCAACACGCGCAGTTTGGCGGCAAAGCGCTCGGGAAATTTCATGTCTTGCACGCGCAAGGCTCGCCGGGCGATCTTGTCCTCGTAGGCTGGTCCGATGCCACGGCCGGTGGTGCCTATTTTTTCGCTACCGCCCTCCTCCCGCGCGGCTTCACGGGCAACGTCCAACGCCGCATGGAACGGCAAAATCAACGGGCAGGCTTCGCTGACACGCAGGCGTGAACGCAGCTCGACGCCCATTTTTTCAAGATTGGCCATTTCGTCAAACAGCTTGGCCGTTGACAACACCACGCCGTTACCAATGTAGCACTTGACGCCCGGGCGCATGATGCCGCTGGGGATCAGGTGCAACGCGGTTTTCACGCCGTTGATGACCAGCGTGTGGCCAGCGTTATGGCCACCCTGGAAACGCACAACACCCTGGGCACTTTCGGTCAGCCAGTCGACCAGCTTGCCCTTGCCCTCGTCGCCCCACTGCGAGCCCACCACCACCACATTGCGTCCTTTGATTGCCGTCATGTCTTTCTCTCTTGAAGTTGCATCAGATTGCTTGCACCCGCCATTGCCCGTCGACCTGAACCAGCTCACGGTCGCAATGGAATTCGTCGACTTCGCTCTCGTGGCCAGGCAGCACACAGAACACTACCGCGCCGGCAGCGCGCAGCGCCGCGATCTCACAGGCCAGGGCAGGCTCGTCACGCCATGGTGCGCGGATTGCCGCTTGCAACGGTCGGGGTTCGACAGCCGCTACCAAGGTCTTGAGGTCCAGACTGAAGCCTGCGGCTGGGCGGCGGCGGCCAAAGACCGCGCCAACGCGGTCGTAGCGGCCGCCACGCACCAGCGCGGCACTGGCGCTGGGTGCGTAAATCGAAAAACGCGCGCCAGTGTAGTAGGCATAGCCCTGCATATCGGCCAGATCAACAGTGACATTCACCGCCGTCAAATGGTCAGCCAGTTGCTGCAAGTTTTGAAGCGCCTCACGCACGCCAGTCAAAGGCGGTAAGTATTTTTGAGCCTCAGCCAGCACCGACGCGTCGCCGTACAACTGAACCAGTGTCAACAAGCCCTGGCGCTGCTGTTCAGGTAGGTCGCGGGTCAGGTTGGCCAATTCCGGGCTGTCTTTTGCCGCCAGCGAGGCGTAAATGCCGGCCAGTTGTGTCGGCACCAAAGTGACGTCAGAGAGGATGGCTTTGACCAGTTGGGCATCTGCCAGGTCAACACTGGGTTGTGCCACCTTGGCTGCCTTCAAACAGTCGAGCGCCAGATTCAACACCTCAATGTCGGCTTCGAGACCTGCGTGACCATATATTTCGGCGCCCAGCTGCAGCGGCTCGCGCGTGGCATGTGGCGCGCCTGGGCGGGTGTGCAGCACCGGGCCGCAATAACATAGGCGCGCCACCCCGGCGCGGTTGAGCAGGTGAGCGTCGATGCGTGCCACCTGTGGTGTGCTGTCGGCACGCAAGCCCATCATGCGGCCTGAGAGTTGATCAACCAGCTTGAAGGTTTGCAGGTCCAGCGCGCTGCCCGCACCCGACAAGAGAGACGCCAGGTGCTCCAGCAGCGGAGGGATGACAAGTTCGTACCCGTAGCAACGTGCGGTATCGAGCAGGTCTCGGCGTAATTCTTCGATGTGGCGTGCCTCGGAGGGCAGGACATCGGCAATATGATCCGGCAGGACCCAAGCAGACATGTGAGTTGGTGCGCTGTTAAAAACCAGATTTTACCGGGCGAAAACAGCGGTTTGACTCAGCCCAGCCACCAAATCAGCAACAAACCCAGCAACAGGCTGCACAGCCCGAAGAAACGCAACTGGCCATTACCCAGGCGCAAGATCTGTTCAAAGGTTTTACGCCAGGTGGCTGGCGAGACAAAAGGCATGAAGCCCTCGACCAACAACACCAGTGCCATCGCCAACCAGAAGGTGTTGCTGTCCAGACCCGACTCCATACTTATTTTTTTGCAGGCATGTTGCCGCGCAGCGTCTTGAAGAAGTCCGAGCTGGCGGGGTCGAGCACCATGACGTCGCTTTTCTTGGAGAAGGTCGCCTTGTAGGCGTCGAGACTGCGGTAGAACTGGGCAAATTGCGGGTCACGGCCAAAGGCTTCCGAATAGGTGCGGGCCGCCTGGGCGTCGCCCTCGCCTTTGATCTTTTGCGCATCTCGGTAGGCGTTGGCGATGGTCACCTCACGCTGGCGGTCGGCGTCAGCACGAATCTTTTCACCCTCAGCGGCACCGGTGGAGCGCAGCTCATTGGCGACGCGTTTGCGCTCGGCTTCCATACGTCGATACACCGACTCGGTGATGGCGTCCACATAATCCACCCGGGTGATGCGCACGTCAATCACGTCCACACCCCAGGGTTTGGCGCCGCGCACCTGGCTCAGCACTTCCGACTTGACGTCGTCCATCAGCGCTTCACGTTTGAGCGACAGCAGTTCCTTGACGGTACGTTTGTTGATTTCTTCCTGGAAGGCGTTGCGCACCACGCGGTTGAGCTGACTCGCGCCGGCGGCCTCGTTGGTGCCAACGTTGCGGATGTACTCTGTGGGTTCGGAAATGCGCCAGCGCACGTACCAGTCAATTACCACGCGTTGCTTCTCGGCAGTGAGAACCGGTTCGTTATCGGTGCTGTCGAGCGTGAGCAGGCGCTTGTCAATGTAAGAGACATTCTGAAACGGTGGCGGCAACTTGAAGTTCAAGCCGGGCTCGGTGATCACTTCCTTGATTTGTCCGAGCGCGAACACCACACCAAACTGCCGCTGATCGACGACAAACAGAGTCGAACTGGCCAGGGCAAGCAGAACCAGCAAGCTAGAAAAAATAAAACCTAAGCGATTCATGAGGGGCTCCTAGCGTGTTTCGCGGGAACGGGCGCGCACAGCGTCGCGGGCTCGGGCATCAGCAGTGGGATCAACCATCGGCGGCGGCACCAGTGTTGTCGCATTGCTTGACGTTGCCGCAACGTCTTGTGCAATCTGCCCCGTCGTTTGCATGAGCTTGTCCAGCGGCAGGTACAGCAGGTTTGATCCCTGTTTGGAATCAATCATGACCTTGGTCACGTTGCTGTAGATCTGTTGCATGGCGTCGATGTACATGCGGTCGCGGGTGACCTGCGGCGCACGCTGGTATTCGGCTAGCACCGATTTGAAGCGCTGCGAGTCACCTTGGGCCTGCGCCACGATGCGCGCCTTGTAAGCGTCGGCCTCTTCCTTCAAGCGCGAAGCGGCACCCACGGCCCTTGGCACCACGTCGTTGGCATAGGCCTGTGCTTCGTTTTTCGCGCGTTCACGCTCCTGACCTGCCTTGAGCACGTCGTCAAAAGCGGCTTGCACCTGTTCGGGCGGGCGCACGCCACCCTGCTGCAGGTTGATACCGACAACCTCAATACCAACCTTGTACCGATCGAGAATTTTTTGCATCAAGGCGCGCACCCGTGGCGCGATCTGGTCACGCTCATCGGACAAGGCACTGTCCATGCGCATCTTGCCAACGACCTCACGCACCGAGGTCTCGGCGGCTTGCACCACCGCATCGGTCGGGTTGCGGCTCTCAAAGAGGAAAGCACGCGCGTCGTTCAATCGGTACTGCACGGCGAATTTGATTTCGACGATGTTTTCGTCTTCAGTCAGCATGGCCGATTCACGCAGTCCCGTGGCCTTGATGATGACGTCGCGGCCCACATCGACCGAACGGATCTGCGTCACAAACACCAGTTCGTGGCGCTGGATCGGGTACGGCAGACGCCAGTTGAAACCCGCACCCACGGTGGCGTTGTATTTGCCAAACTGGGTAATGACTGCCTGCTGACCTTCCTGCACAATGAAGAAGCCGGTGCCCAGCCAGATCAGCAGCACCACCCCCAGAATCAGCCCGGCACCAATGCCGGCGTTTTTCATGTCGGGCTGAAAACCGCCCAAGGGTCCACCGCCACCACCACCGCTGGCGTTGTTGCTGTTCGGGCGCCGCGATCCGCCCGGGCGAGCGTTGCCAAACAGACCGCCAAGCTTGCGGTTGAAATCGCGCCACAGTTCATCCAGATCAGGCGGGCCCTGGTTGGCACCACCTTTGGGCCTGCGATCGTCGTTGCTGCGTGGTGGCGTTTCGGGCTCGCCGGTCGGTGGCGGCTCGGCGCTACCAGTGGCGTCGTCAGCGGGCTTGTCGTCGCCCCGACCCCAGCGCGGGTCGTTGAGATTGAACATTCCCCTGAAGCGTTGCGGAAAAAGTGCCATGCTTAAAGTCGGTCGTTGAAATTTCATCGCAGCAGCTCTTGTCTATCTGGTAAGGGGAGATTGTGCCGAATCAGGCGCCAGCCTCATGGTTTGGAGGGGATTAGTCGGCCGTGGCCGGCCTTGCAGCCAGAGCCTTTTCGGCGAGCAATTGTCGCAAGGACTCCAGCCCCACGCCTTGTTGGGCACTGATGAAAACGCGCGGAATCAGCACGCCATCGAGCTCGTAGTTGTCATACGCCACCTGGGGCAAAGACGCTGGGCTGACGCGATCGAGTTTATTGAACACCAGCACTTGGGGAATGTCGCTGGCACCGATCTCGATCAGCACACGCTGCACCTCGGTGATTTGCTCCAGGTAATTCGCACTGGCATAGTCCACCACATGCAGCAACAAATCGGCGTCCACCGCCTCTTGCAAGGTGGCTTGAAAAGCGTCAACCAGTCCGTGCGGCAAATCACGGATGAAACCCACCGTGTCTGACAACGACACCAGACGTCCGATTTCACCCAAATAGAGTTGCCGCGTGGTGGTGTCCAGCGTGGCGAAGAGTTGGTCTGCGGCGTAGGCACGCGCCTTGACCAGACCGTTGAACAGTGTCGATTTGCCAGCGTTGGTGTAACCGACCAGCGAGATGGCAAACGCGTCACGGCGCGCACGCTGGCGGCGCTGGGTGCTGCGCTGACGCTTGACTTTGACCAGACGTTCCTTGATACGCTTGATGTTGTCGCCGATCATGCGGCGATCCAGCTCGATCTGGGTTTCACCCGGACCGCCGCGCATGCCGATGCCACCGCTTTGTCGCTCCAAGTGTGACCAGCGCCGCACCAGGCGGGTGCTGAGGTATTGCAATCGTGCCAGTTCCACTTGCAACTTGCCTTCGTGACTACGCGCGCGTTGACCAAATATTTCAAGGATCAGAAAAGTACGGTCGTTGACCGGAAGTTCGAGGTGATGCTCCAGATTACGCTGTTGACCAGGACTCAGACTCTGATCAAACAATATCTCTTGCGCACCCATCTGGGTCGCCAACAGCTTGATCTCATCTGCCTTGCCACTGCCAACGAACAACGCGGCGTCGGGCACGCGCCGTTTGCAGGTCACCCGGGCAACCGGCCTTAAACCCGCTGTCTGCGCCAGCAGACCGAGTTCTTCGAGCTCAGCGTCAAAATTGGGGAGTCCGAAATCCACACCCACCAGCAAGGTGGGTGCACCGTCTTGGTTAGGCACTGGCAGGCTGTTCACCCTCAGTCACTGAAAAATTGACGGCACGTCCCGGTACGATGGTCGAAATGGCGTGCTTGTAGACCATTTGGGTTACCGTGTTGCGAAGCAAAACGACGTACTGGTCAAACGACTCAATCTGGCCTTGAAGTTTGATGCCGTTGACCAAATAGATTGACACAGGAATATGTTCCCGGCGCAAAGTATTGAGAAACGGATCTTGGAGGAGTTGGCCTTTGTTGTTCACGATATTCTCCGTGTTCGGATAATTGAAGAAGGCCAGAACGATAACACAGTCATCGCTCAGTTTGACTGCACCAAAGCCAAATGACCGCTATTTTTTTTGGTTAATGATCGCGCAAGCCGCAAAACAGCGCGCTACTCGGCATACGGATTGGTCGATGTTTTCATCTCGATGCGCAGCGGCGTACCTACCAGATCAAATTCCTTGCGGAAGCGCCCTTCCAGGTAACGCTTATAGACTTCGGTCACATGGTCGAGTGAATTACCGTGAATAACGATCACCGGCGGATTCATACCTCCTTGATGCGCATAACGCATTTTGGGCCGGTACATGCCCGATCGCTTGGGGCTTTGAAACTGCACCGACTCCAGCAGCAAGCGCGTCAATACCGGTGTTGACATCTTGCAGTTGGCTGCCCGGTAAGCCTGTGCAATCGAGGCCCACAGTGGGCCCAGGCCCTGGCGCTTTTGCGCCGAGATCAGATGCATATTGGCAAATTTCAAGAAGGCCAATCGCGTTTCAATCGAGCGTTTGACCAACTCGCGCTGGTAGTCGTCCACCGCGTCCCATTTATTGATGGCCAGCACCACTGCACGACCGTTTTCAAGAATGTAGCCGGCAATGTGCGCGTCCTGATCCGTGACACCCTGGGTCGCATCGATCAGCAGCAGCACCACATTGGCCGATTCGATGGCCTGCAAGGTCTTGACCACTGAAAATTTTTCGATGGCTTCGAACACCTTGCCGCGCCGACGCAAACCGGCGGTATCAATCAATTCAAACTTTTGCCCGTTGCGCTCGAACGGGACCGAAATCGCGTCGCGCGTCGTGCCCGGCAAGTCAAACGCAACCAACCGCTCTTCACCCAGCCAGACGTTGATCAGCGTGGACTTGCCGACATTGGGACGACCCGCCACAGCGAGCTTAATGACGCCTGGTTCCGCTGGTTCGTCTTCTTCTGCGGTCTCTAGGTTGAGCGGCTTGAGCGCCAAATCCAGCAATGAAAGAATGCCCTGCCCATGGGCGGCAGAGACCGGGTGAACCTCGCCCAGGCCCAACTCGTAAAACTCGGCCAAATGGGTCCCGTCGACCATGCCTTCGGCCTTGTTGGCTACCAGCACACACGGCTTACCCAGGCGGCGCAGGTAGTTGGCGATGTCGTGATCCTGCGCGCTGACACCTTCACGCGCGTCGACAACGAAGACCACCACATCAGCCTCTGCTACCGCCTGGCAAGTCTGCTTGGCCATTTCCTTGTAGATGCCAGCAGAGGCTTCGGGCTCGAACCCACCGGTATCGATCACGATGTATTCATGGCCCCCTTGCTTGCCATTGCCGTAATGACGATCGCGGGTCAGACCAGCGTAGTCGGCGACGATGGCATCGCGCGACTTGGTCAAACGATTGAACAGCGTGGACTTGCCCACATTTGGACGCCCAACCAAGGCAATAACTGGTTTTGTCATGGTGTTGATCTGGCGCTTTTAGGGCGGCTCATTCAGGCTGAAAGCCAAACATGCCACCCTTGCGTGTCACCACTACAAGGGTATTGCCTGCAACAACTGGCGCAGCAGCCACCGCAGATCCATCGGTGGTCAGCCGCTTCAATACCGCACCGTCGCGCCGCGAGAGAAAATGCAATTGACCGAATTCATCACCTAAAACGACCGACCGACCCAACACCAGCGGGGTACTGAGCTGACGGTAGCGCAGCGCGTCCGATGTCCAGGCAACCTGACCATCTGACATCTTCCAGGCCATGACCCTGCCGTCGCTTTCGACCCCAAAAACCTTTTCATCATCGCTGTGCAAACCCGCCACACCCGTGGCGGCCTGACGCCAGAGTGCGCTTCCCTGCGCGGCGTCGACACAACCCACCGCTGCCTGAAACGCCCTGGCACAAACCACGCTGCCGTTACGCCCCAGACCACTGACAAGGTCAACCATGCGTTCCACGTCATTGGTACCCCGGGGGCTGGCAAGGGTGACTGCCCATAGCGTCTGGCCGTTGCCCGGATCCAGCCCAACCAAGCGGCCGGCCAAGCCAACCACCAGCGTATTGTTAACAGCAGTCAAAACACCCGACTGACGCAAGACCAGCGCGTCACCCGGATGTAGATCAGACCACAGCTTGCGACCGGTTTGTCCGTCAAAAGCAGTAACACTGCGATCACCCGCCAACACAAACACGCGCGCACCCGCCACCAGCGGCGCGGTCAGAACTTGCGCCGGTAGCCGTGTGCGCCAAAGCTCTTGCCCCCCCGCAAGGGTCACCAAATCGTTGCCACGCGTCACCACGGAGGTCAGGCGTCCGTCGCTGCCCACACCAGCACCGATCGGCGCACCAACAGCCGTCTGCCACAGGGCTGCGCCACTGGATGCGTCTCGCGCGCTGAGATTACCGGCGTCATCACCGACAAAAACGGTGTTTCCGTTGACCGCCAGCGTCATCGGAAAATTGACCGCTCCCACCTGAGCCGACCAAACCTGACGAACACCCAGCAAAGCCGGATCAGGACCCAAAGGAGCGGGTTGCGGTGCATTGGGTTGGCTGGAGCAGGCGGCCAACAGACCAAGCGTCAAGCCGCCGACAGCAGCCCTGATCCAATGTGCGAAGTCAGTCAAGGTCGTCATGTGTTATTTTCCCGTGGCTTCAGCACCCAAGGCGCTGAGTTTGACTTCGACCAGCGAACGGTATTCGGTCGCTGGAGAGAACAACTTAAAAGCCTGCTGGTACTCAGCAATAGCCTGCGCCTTATTGCCTTGCAGCGCGTAAACGTCGCCTTTGCGATCGGCCACCAGGGCGTCAAAACCGGCTGGAAAAGCGCCACCCAAACTGGCCAACGCCGCGTCAAAGTTTTTCGACTCCATCTGCAAACTGGCCAATCGCAGTTTGGCGACGGCCTGATACCCCGGGTCGGAAGATTTTTCAACAACCCAGGCCAGCGTGGCTTGAGCGGCGTCAAGCTTACCCGCGCCCGCATCATGTTTGGCTGCCAGCAGGCCAGATTGCGCTGCGTAGGCGGTGCGGCCAAAGCGGTCTTTCATCTCGGCGAAAACGCGGTCTATTTTGGCGGCGTCACCGGCTTGCAATGCACGCTCAACTTCATCAAACAACGCCGCCGCCTGGGTCGCCTGGCTACGTTGCCAGTATTGGTAAAAATTCCAGCTGGCATAGGTGCCCAAAACGACAATCAGCGCCCAGGTGATGGCGTTGCCGTACTGTTTCCAGAAATGCTTGATCTGGTCAAGCTGCTCTTGTTCTTCAAGGTCTAATGCGTTTGCCATAAGGGTTTGCTGCTAAAGCGGCGATTGTAGGGTTGGCGCCCAGGCTGACAGATCGGCCAGGCGTTGCGTTGTTTGCGATGCGGCGGCGTCGCGCAGCGGCTTGATGGTGACCTGCTGGGCCGCCATTTCATCAGGACCAAAAATCAGGGCAAAGCGGGCGCCGCTGGCGTCAGCGCGCTTGAACTGGTTTTTCATGCTGGCCATGACACCGTTGGCACTGGCATGCATCTGCGCCGAGATGCCTTGGGCACGCAGCGACTGCAACGTTGCAAGCACCAGCGGCATCGCCACACTGTCGGTAACGATGACATAAGCGTCCAATGGTGGCGTGACCGTGGCTGCCTGATTGGCTTTGACCAGTTCCAGCACCCGATCCACGCCGAGCGCCCAGCCAACTGCCGGTGAGGATTTGCCGCCCAGTTGCTCAAAGAGGTAGTCGTAGCGTCCGCCCGCACAGACCGTACCCTGGGCACCCAGGCGATCAGTGACAAACTCAAACACGCTGAGGTTGTAGTAGTCCATGCCGCGTACCAGCCGTGGATTGACGGTGAATGGCACGCCGTTGGCTTGCAGGATCGCCTGTAGCGCCGCGAAATGCGCCAGCGACTCCGCCCCCAGAAAATCGAGAAGCTTCGGAGCGGCATTAACGATGGCCTGCATGTGCGGATTCTTGCTGTCAAGAATGCGCAGCGGATTGCTATGCAGGCGTCGGCGCGCGTCTTCGTCGAGCGCATCGGCATGCTGTTCAAAGTGGGCGATCAGTGCCTGCCGGTGCGCCAGTCGCTCGGTGGGTTGGCCCAAACTGTTGAGCTCCAGACGCACATCGGTCAGGCCAATCTCGGCCCATAGCGCCCATGCCATCAGAATCAATTCGGCGTCGACTTCGGCGCCACCAAAACCGATCGCCTCGGCACCAATCTGGTCGAACTGGCGATAACGCCCTTTTTGCGGACGCTCATGTCTGAACATCGGCCCCATGTAATACAGGCGCTTGCCACCGTCATACAACAGGTTGTGTTCCAGTGCGGCACGCACCACGCCAGCGGTGGCCTCAGGGCGCAGCGTCAGCGGATCGCCATTGAGGCGATCCTCAAAGCAGTACATCTCTTTTTCAACAATATCGGTGACCTCACCCAGCCCCCGGATGAACAGCGGCGTGCGTTCGACAATCGGCGTGCGGATATTGCGGTAAGCGTAACGGGCCATCAATTTGCGCACCGTCGCTTCAAACCACTCCACCATGGCGGAATCTGGCGGCAAAACGTCGTTCATGCCCTTGACTGCGGTGAGCTTCACCGCGGGTGGAGAAAGTGGTTGATCTGTCATGGTATTTGCAATGCCTGGCTCGAGGTTGCGCTGAGCGCGCCGTAGCGTCTTTTGACGTAGTCTTCGACGATCGTCTGGAATTCTTCGGCAATCGACTCGCCGCGCAACGTCATGCGTTTTTCACCGTCAATGAAAACGGGGGCAGCCGGGGCTTCACCGGTACCCGGCAAACTGATGCCAATATTCGCTTGCTTGCTCTCTCCTGGACCATTGACGATGCAGCCCATGACCGCCACTTTCATGGCTTCGACGCCTGGATAACGCGTGCGCCACAACGGCATCTGCTCACGCAGGTAACCCTCAATTTTTTGTGTCAATTCCTGGAATGTGGTGCTGGTGGTGCGGCCACAACCCGGGCAGGCGGTGACGCTGGGCACAAACGCGCGCAATTGCAGTGCCTGCAAAATTTCGGTTGCAATCACAACTTCCTGGGTGCGCGATTCCCCTGGCTGCGGTGTCAGTGATACACGGATCGTGTCGCCAATACCCTCTTGCAGCAACACCGAAAGACCCGCCGCCGAGGCGACTGCGCCCTTGGTCCCCATCCCCGCCTCGGTCAGGCCCAAATGCAAGGCAAAGTCACAACGCTTGGACAACTTGCGGTACACCGCGATCAGGTCCTGCACACCACTGACCTTGCACGACAACATGATCTGATCTGGATTCAGGCCCAGATCGACGGCCCGATATGCCGAATCAAGAGCCGAACTGATCAAGGCTTCGTGCATGACGGCCTTGAAGTCCCAAGGCTCGGTGCGGCGGCTGTTTTGATCCATCAACGTTGCCAACAACTCTTGATCAAGACTACCCCAATTGACGCCGATGCGCACCGGCTTGCTCCAGCGCAGGGCAGCTTCGATCATGAGCGCGAACTGCTTGTCGTGCTTGTCCCCTTTGCCGACATTACCAGGGTTGATGCGGTACTTGGACAAGGCCTGGGCGCAATCAGGGAATTCGGTCAACAAGCGGTGCCCGTTGTAATGAAAATCACCGATCAACGGGACATCGATCCCCATGCGGTCCAACTGGGCGCGAATCGCGGGTACCGCTTGCGCGGCCTGCGGTGTGTTGACGGTCAAACGCACCATTTCAGAACCTGCTTGAGCCAGTTCCTTGACCTGGATCGACGTGCCAATCGCGTCCACAGTATCGGTATTGGTCATCGACTGCACGCGCACCGGAGCGTCGCCGCCCACAGTAACAACCCGACTACCCCACACGACGCGCGCTTGTCGCGTTTTGCGCTTTGGCTGCGCCAATGATTGCTCTGGATTGCTCATCACTTCACCTCAAATCTGGCCACGTTATCGCGTGCCAGCGGGGCCAGATCAAAGAATTGACCCTTGACTTGCACGGTGAGCTGATCGGCGCGACCGACAGTCACCGTCAACGGCAATTTACCCCCGACCCGCAAAACCTCACCGTCGACTGTCAGTTTGCGCAACAGCGGCGCAGCGTCTGCGTCGAGCACCTCAACCCAGGACACACCATGGGCCGTGATCTCCAACGCGTCTGGCAACGGTGCTGGCACGCTGGCAGCAATCGCTTCTGCAGGAGCGGTCTGGACGGGCGACAACGGCGACGATGGTTCAACTGCGGTGGGCTCCTGAACAGCGGACACCGCTGTCCCTGCAGTGGATATCGGTGCCGAAGCCGTGCCAACAACGGGCGATGTCTCTGGCCAGAACGTCACCACGACAACGCCCAGCAGCAAAACAATGGCACCCAACCCCAAGGGGCTGGTCAACTGGGCACGTAAAGAAAAATGGGCGCCGCCATCAGTGCTTTTGAACTCGGTGTTCAAACCGGTGCTGGCCGACTGGATACGGTGCACCTGCGCCCCGGGCAAAGCCGCAAGCACTGCCTCAGGGCTGATTTTCAGCGTCCGACAGACGCTCATGGCCAGCGAACGCGCAAAGACCATGTCGGGCAGTTCATCGTAACGCCCCGCTTCCAGTGCTTCAAGCTTCTTCACTGGCACTTTCAGAGCAACCGCCAAAGCCCCAATGTGCAGTCCTTGTGCTTCCCGGGCGGCACGCAAAAGGGCACCAGCTTGGTCTGCAAAGACGGCTTGCCGGGGTTCTGAAACGGACGCGGCGTCTTCGGTCTCACTCATCAAACGCTCCACGCTGATAAGCCGCGGCTTGGGTCGATTGGGCAAAACGTTTGAGCAACTGGCCACCCAATTGGGCCATCGCCGCCTGGTCGCCCAAACGACGCTCGACCTTGATGCCCAACCACAGCGTTTCAGCATTGGCCAAACCGGTGTTGTTGATGCGCCTGATATAAAAACGCGCCCTGACGTCCTCATTTTTCAGAAACAACAAATTGGCCAGGTTGTAGCCAGTAATCGGATTGCCAGCGTCGTATTCGTACGACTTCATCAAACTGGCTTCCGCCGAAACCGTATTGCCCGCCTTGATTTCGCACAGCCCCCGCGCCATGTAGGTCTTGGCACGCTCGCCGTACAGCGGATTGGCCAACGCTTGCTGAAAATAAGCAAGCGATGGGGCGTACTGCGCCTCTTGACACTTCAGCCACCCAAGGTTGTGCAGTACATTGCCATCTCCGGGTTTGAGGGACAACGCGCGCTTGAAACTTTCCTCAGCCACAGCAAAATCATTGAGGCGCATGTAAATCAATCCGCGCAGGCTGAAGGCGTCGGAGTACGATGGATCAATGACGATCGCCTGCTTGATCTCATCCAAAGCAATCGTCGTCTTGCCTTGTTCAAAATAGCCCAACGCCAGTTCCAAACGGATGCGGGCCCGTTTGCGCTGCGCCGACTCATCAGAATCAGTGATCAGGTCGCCTCCGTTAGCGGCTGTCAAACCAGTATCTGCGGGAGCGGGACTCGCACACGCGCCCAGCAGAAAAACAACACTCGCCACTGCCCAGTACAACAACACAAATGGTTTTAACAAAAATCGCGTCATGGTGATCCTCAATGCGCAAGCGGGATGGGATGGGGCCGGGCTGGTGTGGCCGCGCCAAGATCAGTCGCCCGATGGCGAGCGATACGCACCGCTACGCGCGTGCGATCAACCACATCGCCAGCCAGTTGGCCACAGGCTGCGTCGATGTCATCGCCCCGGGTCTTGCGAACTGTCGTTGTGATACCGCCCTCGGCCAGAATTTTTGCAAATTTCTCGATGCGCTGCAGCGGCGAGCGCTGGAGACCAGACGCGGGAAAGGGGTTGAAAGGGATCAAATTGAATTTGCAACGCAAGCCCGCCTTGGCCCGGCTGTGCATCAACTGCACCAGTTCCAGGGCGTGAGCGTCTTGGTCGTTGACACCGTCGAGCATGCAATACTCAAAGGTGATGAAGTCGCGCGGCGCGTGCGCCAGATAGCGTGTACAGGCACCGAGCAGCGCATCGAGCGAATATTTCAGGTTCAACGGTACCAGCTTGTCGCGTAGCGCATCGTTGGGAGCATGCAGTGAAACGGCCAGCGCCACCGGGCAATCCTGCGCCAATTGCAATATTTTCGGCACGACGCCAGACGTCGACACGGTGACACGACGCCTTGACAGGCCATACGCGTGGTCGTCGAGCATGGTTCTCAGCGCCGGTATCAGCGCGCTGTAGTTTTGCAGCGGCTCACCCATGCCCATCATCACCACGTTGCTGATCACACGCTCGTCGCGATGCAGATGGCGACGCAGAAAATGCTCGGCAAACCACAACTGGGCGACGATTTCGCCCGAAGTCAAATTGCGACTGAACCCTTGGTGTCCGGTTGAGCAAAATCGGCACGCCATCGCGCATCCAGCCTGGGAGGAGATGCATAAGGTACCGCGATCGTCTTCGGGGATGAAGACGGTTTCGATGGCGTTGCCAGCGCCAACATCAAACAACCACTTGATCGTGCCGTCGGCAGATATGTGCTGCGATACGACATTGAGCCCCTTGACAAAGGCAACGCCAGCGAGCTTGTCTCGCAGCGATTTAGCCAGATCGCTCATATCTGCAAAGTTGGCGCAACCCCGCTGGTGAATCCACCGAAACAACTGGACGGCGCGAAAACGCTTTTCGCCCAGCTGGTCGCAAAAGACAGCCAAATTCTCGAGATCAAGGTCGAGCAGGTTGACCGTCATACCCAAGCTTGTTTCAGCGCGTGTAAATGGTCATGCCGGGGAAGAAGAACGCAACTTCAACCGCGGCTGTTTCGGGCGCGTCCGAGCCATGCACAGCGTTGGCGTCGATGCTGTCGGCAAAATCAGCACGAATGGTGCCCGAAGCCGCTTTCTTTGGATCGGTTGCCCCCATCAAATCGCGATTTTTCTGGATTGCGTTGTCACCTTCGAGCACCTGAATCATGACCGGACCAGAAATCATGAATTCAACCAGATCCTTGAAAAAGGGACGCTCTTTGTGCACTGCGTAAAAAGCTTCTGCCTCACGGCGCGACAGGTGCGCCATCCTGGCGGCTGCGATCTTCAGACCAGCCGCTTCAAAACGGGCGTAAATTTGACCAATCACGTTTTTGGCAACGGCGTCGGGCTTGATGATGGAGAGCGTGCGTTCGATGGTCATAAATTTTCCTACTCAAAAAATGGGGATGAATGCAAAGCCTGCGATGTTAACCCGAAGCATCAGCGGTTTCGCCCTCCAGAGCGGCGTCCGTTCTTTTTTCCAGCGTCCTGGCGTTGCCGCGAAAGGCTGTCTGCGCCAATATAGCCAAGTGAGGTTTTGAGCGGATCGGGCTGTCCCGAAGCAGCCGGAGCTGAACGCCCTCCCGAGCCGGCACCACCACGTCGGCCATCGGACTTTCTGCGCGGCCCGATCAAGCGGCCAGGTCCACGCAAGCCGCTTGCAGCGGCATCCGGGATCTCACGGCGCCCCTGCGACTGCGACGCCCGCGTCAGCAATTGAATATCTGCTTCATCGAGTTCCATCCAGGCACCGCGACGCAAGCCCCGAGGCAACACCATCGAACCGTAACGGATGCGGATCAGCCGACTGACGGCGTGACCCACTGATTCCAGCATGCGTCGCACCTCACGGTTGCGCCCTTCGGAAATAGTGACGCGGTACCAGCAATTGGAACCCTCCCCACCACCCTCTTCGATGGTGCCAAACTGCGCCACACCGTCGTCAAGCCGAACCCCGTCGAGCAATTTTTGCTTTTCCTCCGGGGTGAGCGCCCCCAGCACCCGAACCGCGTATTCGCGCTCAAGGCCAAAACGTGGGTGCATCAGGTTGTTGGCCAGCTCACCTGAACTGGTAAACAACAACAAACCTTCGGTATTGAGGTCGAGTCGTCCAACCGATTGCCACTTACCCTGGAACAATTTGGGCAACTTGCGAAACACGGTTGGCCGGTTCTGCGGATCATCGTGGCTGACGACTTCACCGGCTGGCTTGTGGTAAGCAATCACGCGTGGCGGAGGCGGCGCAACCTTGAAGTGGATTGGCTTGCCGTTGACCTTGACATGATCGCCAAACTGCACCCGTTGACCAATGTGAGCGGGTTCGTTGTTGACGCTGATCCGCCCTTCCAGGATAAGTTGCTCCATCTCGAGCCGCGACCCCATACCGGCTTGGGCCAACACTTTGTGCAATTTGGGTGACTCTGGCTGCGGCGGCAAGACCCTTTTCAAAGGAGCTGCAAGCACCTGCGCCTCGTCGGTATCAAACAGGCCTGAGACAACGTCTTCAAAGCGGGTCACCTCAGGAGCGGGATGGTTGGATGCCAATTCGGCTGGCTGTTCTGTCATGGTGTTTCCCTTTCTGAAGGACTAAGCGTTGGCGCATCGGATGGCAGCACCGCGCCGACGTCGCCAGCCGTCCAGTCCAACTCGGGGGTCGTCAGTGGTACGGTCGCACTCTCTTCTGTAGCCGCATTGGAGGGCAGGCCGCGCGCAAGGACAAGCTCAAGGTTTTGCAGCGAGACCATCGACGACTCAATGGGTGGGAGTTGATCCAAAGACTGCAAACCCAGGTCATCCAAAAAATGGCGTGTCGTCGCAAACAGCGCGGGACGCCCTACCGTATCACGGTGGCCAATGACCTCCACCCAGCCCCGCTCCTCGAGCTGCTTGATCGTCAGCGAATTGACGGTCACGCCCCGAATGTCTTCAATGTCACCCCGTGTGACCGGCTGTTTGTAAGCAATGATGGCCAGCGTTTCCAACGTGGCGCGCGCATAGCGAGGCGGCTTCTCCGGATGCAGACGGTCAAGCACATCACGCAAGCCGGGACGGCTCTGGAAACGCCAACCCGTGGCCAGGTGCACCAGTTCAACGCCACGATCGGACCAATCCTGCTGCAACTGCGTCAGCATCAACCCGACCGAAGGCGCATCAACGCCCTCGCCGAGCAAAGTCAGCATATCGCGCTCTGGCATCGGCTGCTGCGCACACAACAGTGCAGTTTCGAGGACGCGTTTGGCATCCAGTGTGTTCATGATGGACGGTTTCCGTTCGAAACACCCAAGGGTGCGGACAATACGCTTTGGAATACGCGACGGGTGCCGGCAGATTCGCCGGAGTCACGCAAAAACCCGCTGATCTGCAGGTCAAAAACTGGCCCAATTGTAACCGAGCCCCCACGTGTCGAGCGCTGCTGAAAAGTCGGCCGGTGGCGCGCATTCAAAAACCAGCTGCTGCCGTGTGACGGGGTGCATCAGCGCCAGGCGGGCGGCATGCAAGGCTTGGTGTTGCATTCCTGCAGTGCGCGCTCCACCATAGAGCGCGTCAGCCACCAGTGGGTGCCCGATTGAAGCCATATGCACCCTGATCTGGTGGGTTCTGCCGGTGTGTAACGTGCACTTCACCAAGCACCCCGCTGGTGCGTTTGCCAAAAGTTCAAAGTCAGTCCGAGCGGGTTTGCCCGGATGCAAGGCAAGGTCGACCACCGCCATGCGCAGACGGTTTTTGGGATCGCGGCCAATCGGCGCGTCCACCTGGCGCTGCGCTGCCCCCCGCCACTGTGCATGTGCCAAGGCCAGATACTGCCGTTTGACACTGCGTTCAGCAATGGCTTGCACCAGCGCGTCCATCACCCGGCGTGTGCGTGCGACCACCATCAAACCGCTCGTGTCTTTGTCCAGACGATGAACGATGCCAGCGCGCGGCAAATCGAACGCCTTGACATCCAACCCCAGCAGCTGGTTCATCAGCGTGCCGTTCCAATTGCCTGGTGCAGGATGCACCACCAGACCGGCCGGTTTGTTGATCACCAGCAGATCATCGTCCTGGTAAACCACATCCAGCGTCGACGGCTCGGCCTTGAATGCCTGGCTTTGTGGCGTTGGACGAAGTGCAATCGCACCGCGATCACCCGCCTTGACTTTATGGGCCGGTTTCAAAACCGTCTGTTCATTGAGTGTGACTGCCCCCAAGGCGACAAGTTGCTGCAGATAGCTGCGCGAGAATTCGGGCGCCATCGTTGCCAAAGCACGATCGAGCCGACAGCCATGGTGTTCTTCGCCAATAAAAAGCGGCCGGATCTCGACCTCGGCTGCGGCGTCGTCGAAGCCATCGGCGTCGATCACCTGGGGGGTGACCGATATAATGAAAGTTGAATTCTTCAAGAAAGCGGTCCTACATGCCTGTTGCCAAATTATCTGCTGTGCGCGTTTGCTGGCTGGTTTGCAGTGCCGTGATCCTGGGCGCGTGTTCGTCGACACCGACCGACCCAACGACCGGCTGGAGCCCCAACAAGATCTACGCAGAGGCCAAAGACGAGCTCAGCACGGGCGCCTACGACAAGGCGGTTCCGCTGTTTGAAAAGCTTGAAGGCCGTGCCGCCGGTACACCGCTGGCACAGCAAGCGCAGCTGGACAAAGCCTACGCACATTTCAAAAATGGTGAACCGGCGCTGGCGATTGCCACGCTCGATCGCTTTTTGAAACTCCACCCGGCCAGCCCCGCCATTGATTACGCGCTGTACCTCAAAGGCATCGTCAATTTCAACGACGATCTTGGGCTTTTCTCGTCCATTACCCGGCAAGATTTGTCTGAGCGTGACCAGAAGGCAGCAAAAGATTCGTTTGAGTCGTTTAAGGAATTGGTCACGCGCTTCCCCGATTCAAAATACGCGCCGGATGCAACGGCGCGCATGGGCTACATCGTGAATTCGCTGGCGCAGTCCGAAGTGCACGTCGCACGCTATTACTACCAGCGGGGCGCTTATCTCGCTGCCATCAACCGGGCACAATCTGCGGTTGCCGATTACCAGGGCGTACCCGCTCTGGAAGAAGCCTTGTATATCATGGTGGAGTCTTATGACGCACTGGGCATGGCTCAACTGCGCGACGACACCAGGCGTGTGCTCGAAAAGAACTTCCCCCAAACACCCTACCTGACGCAAGGCTACAAATCCGATACACAGCCGTGGTGGAAACTCTGGTAGTTGCATGACCCCCCCCCGCTACCGGCTAACAGGCGCTACCGGCATTCACAAGGGTGACCGGGATTACCAACAGGACCAAGTGTGTCTTTTGTCGCATGCCCGTACCAAAGGCTGTGTGATGGCGGTTTTGGCCGACGGTATGGGTGGGCGCAGCGGCGGCCGCAAGGCATCAGACCAGGTCATCATGACCGCGCGACAGCTGTTCGACCGTTTTGTCCCAGCGGTAGATGACGCTGCTGATACCCTCAGACAAATCGTGTTTGAAGCCCACATGGTGATCAGACTTACCGCCATCTCTTCTGAAGAAGAGCCTCATAGCACGATCGTTGCATTTCTGATCAAACCCGACGGCAGTTGCTACTGGGCGCACGCAGGTGATTCACGCATCTACCACTTTCACGACAAGCAACTGATCAAGCGCACCAAGGACCACTCTTATGTACAGACGCTGGTGGACAAGGGCGAGCTGACTATGGAGCAGGCACAATTTCACCCGCAGTCCAATGTTTTGATGGGTTGCCTGGGTTCCGACAAAGATCCCCCGATCGACACCCATTACATTCCCAAATTGGTCGCAGGTGACTGCCTGATGGCCTGCAGTGACGGCTTGTGGCATTACTTCAGCGAAACCGAGCTGGGGTCTGTCCTGGCGGCTTTGCCGCCGCGCGAAGCCAGCGAATTCTTGATCGAAAAGGCGCGCAACCGCGCGCGTGGTGGTGGCGACAATCTGTCGCTGGCGATCGTCAAGCTCGAGAACGCGCAATAAGCAACCCACTCATGGGTGTGAGCGCGGGGCTGAACGCTATGCTATTGCACAGCACCAGCAGGAGCTTGTTGTGAAATATTGTTTTGAATGCGCTGCACCGCCTGCGACGCCTTCAATCGGCGTTCTTCGTCGTTCAAGACAATCTCCTGGCGGCGCAACTCATCAAGGGCGATTCGGCGGCTTTTGCGGGCATCGCGTAAACAGTCTGACACGGCAAACCGGCGATAGCAAGCGACTTCTGCCAGCGCAAAGATGGCTTCTTGCTCACTCCGCTGTTGCGCAATGCGCGCACGCTCGGCGCTGGCATCCAGCGGTTGCGCAGTCTCAGCCTCAAGCGACATGGCACCCCACAGGCAAAAGCCCACGCTAAAAAATAGTGCCCGAAGGAAAGCAAACAGCGTCATTTAGTCAACCGGGTATCCACGTCGCGCCGCTCCAGCGCCAGGTATTCGGCGCTCTGCATTTCATGGAGCCGGGAGACGGTGCGTGTAAATTCATGCGCCAATTGTCCCTCAGTGTAGAGTTGCTCAGCCGCCACCTCGGCCGACACGATCAATTTGACATGCCGGTCGTACAAGACATCGATCAACCAGGTGAAACGTCGAGCCTCCGACGCCATGCGTGGCGACATTTGTGGCACGTCACTGAGCATGACGGTGTGAAACTGCGTCGCCAGCTCAAGGTAATCATTTTGCGAGCGCGGACCGCCACAGAGGGTTTTGAAATCAAACCAGACCAGCCCACCCGCCTTGCGGTGTGCCCAGATTTTGCGCGATTCGATCAGCAACAGCGGGTCTTCGTCCTGCTTCTCCGCCAGGCGTTGAAAGGCGTCCGCCATCGCCGCCTCTGATGACTGACCCAGCGGCGTATGGAACAGCTGCAATTGCTGCAAGGTGATGCTGCGGTAATCCACCCCGTTGTCAACGTTCAAAACATGGAGTTCGCACTTGAGCATGGCAATCGCCGGCAGCAAACGGTCGCGATTCAGTCCGTTGGGATACAACCCATCCGGGCTGAAATTGGACGTCGTCACCAGCCCGACGCCGGCCTCGAACAAGGCCTTGAGCAGACGATGCAAGATCATCGCATCGGTGATGTCCGACACATGAAACTCGTCAAAGCAGATGAGTCGGTATTTCTGCGCAATGCTGCGGGCCAGCACATCCAGCGGATCAGCCGTACCACGCAAAGCCGCCAGTTCGCGGTGCACCTCACGCATGAACTCGTGAAAATGCAGCCGCGTCTTGCGTTTGAGCGGCACCGCGTTGTAGAAGCAGTCCATCAAAAAGCTCTTGCCCCGCCCAACACCACCGTGCATGTAAACGCCCCGAGGTATAGGGGGATGGTTGATCAGCTTTTTGAGTGGATTTGAACGCTTTTCGCGAAAGCGGCTCCACTCGCGGGCACAGGTCTCCAGCACTTGCACCGCCCGCAGTTGTGCTGGGTCGGCGCTGAAGCCGCGCGCCGCGAGCTCGGCGTTATAGGTCTGTCGAACGGTCACAAACTTGCCAAAAATGCTCTATTATTTATAGCCTCTTGCGCTTATTCTATAAGGGCTAGAGGCATATTTATTCAATAAAATCAATCAGAAATTAAGCGTCCGCTTGTCCACGGCCAAGGCAGCCTCTTTGGTCGCTTCAGACAACGAAGGGTGCGCGTGGCAAATGCGGGCAATGTCCTCGGCACTGGCCTTGAACTCCATGGCGACCACCGCCTCAGAGATCAATTCAGAGGCCATCGGGCCAACGATGTGCACACCCAAAATTTCGTCAGTTTTCGCATCGGCCAAGAACTTGACCATACCGGTGGTGTCACCCAACGCACGGGCACGGCCATTGGCCAAGAACGGGAAGGTGCCAGCCTTGTAAGCGACACCATCGGCCTTGAGCTGCTGCTCGGTGCGACCGACCCAGGCAATCTCGGGGTTGGTGTAAATCACCCACGGGACGGTGTTGAAGTTGACATGCCCATGCTGGCCCGCAATGCGCTCAGCCACAGCCACGCCTTCTTCTTCGGCCTTGTGCGCCAGCATCGGGCCGCGCACCACGTCGCCCACCGCCCAGACACCAGGCAAATTGGTTTTGCAGTCAGCGTCCACCACAATCGCGCCGCGCTCATCAAGTTGCAAGCCAACGGCTTCAGCGTTCAAACCAATCGTGTTGGGCACGCGGCCAATCGAAACAATGAGCTTGTCCACCTCCAACGTTTGAGCTTCGCCCTTGGCGTTGGTCCAAGCCACGCTGACGCCTTTTTTGCTGGTCTTGATATCGCCGACCTTGACACCCAACTCGACCTTCAAGCCCTGCTTGTCAAACGCCTTGCGCGCTTCTTTGGCGATCTGTTCGTCCACCGCGCCCAAAAAGATCGGCAGGGCTTCAAGAATGGTGACTTCTGCCCCCAAACGCCGCCAGACGGAGCCCATTTCAAGTCCGATCACGCCAGAGCCAATCAAGCCCAGCTTTTTCGGCACCGCGCCCATGCGCAAGGCACCGTCGTTGGAGAGGATGTGCTCTTCATCAAACGGCGCGCCCGGCAAGGCACGGGCGTTGGAGCCCGTGGCCACAATGATTTGCTGACCAACCAACGTTTCGTCAGCAGCGCCTGTCACCTTGATTTCATAGCCAGCCTCAACCGCTTTGACAAATGAAGCGCGGCCATGATGGAAGCTGACCTTGTTCTTCTTGAACAGGTACAGAATGCCGTCGTTGTTTTGCGTGACCACTTTGTCTTTGCGCGCGACCATCTTGGCAACGTCCATCGCCACGCCTTTGACGGTGATGCCGTGGTCGGCAAAGTGGTGGTTGGCCTGCTCAAAATGCTCGGACGACTGCAACAGCGCCTTGGATGGAATGCAGCCCACGTTGGTGCAGGTACCGCCCGGAGCCGGCCCGCCTTTGGCGTTTTTCCACTCGTCAACGCAAGCCACGTTTTTGCCCAGTTGGGCGGCACGAATGGCAGCAATGTAGCCACCAGGGCCGCCACCAATCACAATCACATCAAATTGTTTGCTCATGAATTTCTTTCAGATGTCAAAGAGAAGGCGAGCCGGATCTTCCAGCGCTTCTTTCATCGCCACGACACCGAGCACGGCTTCGCGACCGTCGATGATGCGGTGGTCGTAGCTCAGCGCAAAGTAGTTCATCGGCCGCACCACCACCTGACCGTTTTCAACCACGGCACGGTCTTTGGTGGCATGGATGCCCAAAATGGCACTTTGCGGCGGATTGATGATGGGCGTGGACATCATCGAACCGAAAGTGCCACCGTTGCTGATCGAGAACGTACCACCGGTCATTTCGTCGATGCCCAGCTTGCCGTCACGGGCCTTATTGCCAAACTCGGCAATCTTTTTCTCGATATCGGCAAAGCTCATCTGGTCAGCGTCGCGCAAAATCGGCACCACCAGGCCGCGCGGCGAACCAACCGCAATACCAATGTCGAAATAGCCGTGGTAAACGATGTCGTTGCCGTCGACCGACGCGTTGAGCACCGGGAATTTTTTCAGCGCGTGCACCGCCGCCTTGACAAAGAAGCTCATGAAACCAAGCTTGACGCCGTGCTCTTTCTCAAAACGGTCTTGCATGCGCTTGCGCATGTCCATCACCGGGGCCATGTTGATCTCATTGAACGTGGTCAGAATGGCGTTGGTCGATTGCGATTGCAGCAGACGCTCGGCCACGCGGGCGCGCAGACGCGTCATCGGCACGCGTTGTTCTGGACGGCCCGCCAGTTGCTCGGCCAGGCTGCCAAGAGGCGCTGCAACTTGAGGCAAAAATGAGGCTGTAGCCCTTGCTGGCATTGTGGGTGCTGCTACAACTTTAGGTGCGTTCGCCGCACCAGCAACAGCCGCCAACACATCGCCCTTGGTGACCCGGCCGTCTTTGCCGGAACCCGCTACCGAGCCAGCGGCCAGGTGGTTGTCAGCCATCAGCTTGGCCGCTGCCGGCATGGCCACACCCGCTTTGGCGTCGCCCGCAGGCGCAGCCGCTGCGGCTTGTGTCACCGGTGCCGCGGCGGCTGCCATGGCCGCGACCACGGGTGCTACCGGGGCCGCGGCACCAGCCACCGCTTCGGTATCGATGCAGGCGATCAACTGCTCAGCCGCCACCGTGCTGCCGTCGGGCTGCATGATTTCAACGAGCACGCCAGCAGAGGGCGCGGGCACTTCCAGCACCACCTTGTCGGTTTCCACGTCGATCAGGATTTCGTCCACGGCAACTGCGTCGCCGACTTTTTTCTTCCATTGCAGCAAGGTGGCTTCGGCCACGGATTCAGACAGCTGCGGTACTTTGACTTCTACGATTGCCATAACAATGCTTTCAAAAATGTTCTTGAGGGTTGCGCTTGATTCACCAAAATCACAGCACGGTCACTTGGTCAGGATAAAGCCCTTGAGCTTGCCAAACGCACCTTCAACCAGGGCTTTTTGCTGCTCCTGGTGCAGGTGCGAATACCCGACCGCGGGGGATGCCGACGCGGCCCGCCCCGAATAGCCGAGTTTTTGACCCTCAAGCATGTTTTCGTGGATGTAGTGCTGCACAAAGAACCAGGCACCCTGGTTTTGCGGCTCGTCTTGCGTCCACACCACTTCGGTGACATTGGGATACCTTTTGAGTTCGGCTGCAAACGCCTTGTGTGGGAACGGATAGAGCTGCTCCACCCGCAGAATCACCACGTCGTCACGGCCGTTTTCTTCACGCTTTTTGGCCAAGTCGTAGTACACCTTGCCAGAACACACCACCACGCGCTTGACCTTGTCGGCCTTGAGTGCCTTGCTTTCCGGGATGATGGTCTGGAAGCAGCCCTTGGTGAACTCGGCCAGGGGCGACGCCGCGTCCTTGTGACGCAACAGCGACTTGGGCGTGAAGATCACCAACGGCTTGCGCAGGTTGCGCACCATCTGACGGCGCAGCACGTGAAAAATCTGGCTGGCGGTGGTGGGTTGAACCAATTGCATGTTGGTATCAGCCGCCAACTGCATGAAGCGCTCGACACGGGCGGACGAGTGCTCCGGGCCTTGACCTTCGTAGCCGTGCGGCAGCATCATGGTCAGGCCGTTGACACGACCCCACTTGACTTCGCCCGAGGCGATGAACTGGTCAATGACCACTTGGGCGCCGTTGGCAAAGTCGCCAAACTGCGCTTCCCAAATGACCAACGTATTGGGGTCATTGGAAGCGTAACCATACTCAAAGCCCAGCACGGCTTCTTCCGACAGGATGGAGTCGATGACGGTAAACGGGGCCTGGTTTTCGGCGACGTTTTGCAACGGCACATAGGTACCCACGTCCCACTTCTCACGGCTTTGGTCGTGTATGACAGCATGCCGGTGGGTGAACGTGCCACGACCGCAGTCTTCGCCACTCAGACGCACCGGGTAGCCGCTGGCCACCAGCGAGGCAAACGCCATGTGCTCGCCCATACCCCAGTCCACGGGAATGTCGCCACGGCCCATGGCGGCGCGGTCGTCGTACACCTTTTTGACCAACGGGTGAGGATGCACGCTGGCGGGAA
>PFKL01000041.1 GCA_002784245.1 Comamonadaceae bacterium CG_4_10_14_3_um_filter_60_75 | reverse complement strand
GGCTACAAGCATCAGCATTTGTTGTATGACGTGGCAGGCAAAAAGCAATGCTCATCGGCCTCGATCATCGAGAAGATGGGCAAAACCCAGGTCAACCTCAAACTCATTCCCGGCGTGGATGGCGAACTGGCCATTGCCCAACTGGTGGCCTATAACATGACCGACATTGCCGTTCAGGGGGCATGGTCTGGCCCGGCGCGGCTGCACTTGACGGCGCATGTCAATGCACCCGTGGCGGATCTGCCTGTGCGCAGGGCCATCGGTGGCTTGCACTTCATCGCCAATCTGACCTTGCCCTATGGCCGCGTTTTGTACGACTACCTGGCTGCCAGCCCAGCCCCCACCTCAGGAGAATGACTCATGGCCAAACCAACATCAGCGTCAACATCGACGCGTGCCAGTTCTACAGCAAACCAGTGCGAGCCGCCTGACCGTGTCGTGCTGGTCATGCAGGGCGGCGGTGCGCTGGGTGCGTTTCAAGCCGGGGTGTACGAAGCCATGCACCGCGCCGGCATTGAACCCGACTGGGTCGTAGGTACATCTATTGGTGCGATCAATGCAGCCATCATTGCCGGCAACAAGCCGGAGCACCGGCTCGATCGCCTGCATGAATTCTGGGACTTGGTGTCTAGTGCAGCAACATCGTCGTCGATGTGGAACACCTTTGGTATGCTCAACTTGGTGCATAACCTGGTGACAGTGACCAACGGAATTCCTGGATTTTTCAAGCCTAACCCACTCGCATTTATGGGCACACACAACCCGGTGGGTATCACGCAAGCCAGCTTTTACAGCACCGAGCCTCTGCGTGACACACTGGAGAGTCTGGTCAACTTTCATCGTATCCAGGCCAAAGCGACCCGGCTGACGCTCGGCGCGGTCAACGCCCGTAGTGGTGAAATGCACTACTTTGACAGCCGTGAGGCGGTGCTGACGCTGGATCATGTGATGGCCTCTGGCGCTTTGCCGCCGGCTTTTCCGGCGGTGATGATTGACGGTGAGCCGTACTGGGACGGCGGCATCTACTCCAACACGCCGATGGAGGTGGTGATGGACGACAACCCACGCCAGGACTCGGTGATTTTTGCCGCACAGTTGTGGCAGCAAGAAGGTGCAGTGCCCGAGACCCTTGCCCAGGTCAGCAGCCGCCTCAAAGACATTCAATACGCCAGCCGAGCCGAGAGCCACACCGCACGACAGCAACAAATTCACCATCTACGCCACATCGTGCGCGAGCTCGGCCGTCTCTTGCCCGCAGCGACGCGCAATACACCCAAGGCGAAAGAACTGCTGGGCTGGGGTTGCGGCACCGTGATGCACGTGCTACCCATGCAGGCTCCTGCGCTGGCGGGTGAAGACCACACCAAAGACATCGACTTCACGCCAGCAGGCATTCGTGCGCGCTGGAAAGCGGGGGCGGAATATGCCCAACGTCACATTGATGCCGCACCGTGGAACGATCCGTTTGACCCGATGCTGGGGATTGTGTTGCACAAGTAGGCCACCTGGAAGGGGTAAATTGAAATGAAACCTCAATTGAATTCATGTTCGAAAATGACCAAGTATTTTCTGGTGTTGGCGCTTTGGGCATGCACCAGCCTGAACGCGCAAATCAAGAATGGTTTTGATCTAAAAGGCGCACTGATACCTTTGGATCAGATCGTTTCTGGTGGCCCGGCCAAAGACGGTATTCCCGCCATAGACCAGCCGCGATTTGTCACAATAGCAAATGCTGGATTCTTGCAGCCGGACGACATGGTGTTGGGGCTGGTGCGCCAGGGCTTCGTGCGCGCCTACCCGCTACGCATTCTGAACTGGCACGAAGTCGTCAACGACCAGTTTGAGGCGGAGTCGATCACCATCACCTATTGCCCGCTGTGTGGCACGGGCGTAGCGTTTGATCGCCGTGTAAATGGCCAGGTGCTCAGTTTTGGTGTGTCAGGTCTGCTCTACAACAACGACGTGTTGTTGTACGACCGGCAAACCAGCTCCTTGTGGTCGCAACTCATGGGCCAGGCCATCAGCGGCCCCATGAAAGGACAGCAGTTGATGATGGTGCCGGTCACGCATACCACCTGGGGCGACTGGCGCAACAGTCACGCCACGACGCAAGCACTCTCCGCTGACACCGGGCATCGCCGGGCATATGACCAAGATCCTTACGCAGGTTATGACATCAGCACCGAGATCATGTTTCCGTTGGCTTTCAGGTCTGCAGGGCTCCACCCGAAAGAGCGGGTGCTGGGCGTGCAGATTGGCAAGCAGACCAAAGCTTATCCATTTGTAGAACTCGGCAAAACCAGTGGCGTGATCACCGATACCTGGGCGAATACCACCCTGACCATCCGTTTTGATCAGGCAACCGGACGCGCCACCGCGCACGCCAGCAACGGGGCGCAGTGGCCCGCCGTGGTAGGGTACTGGTTTGCGTGGTACGCATTTCATCCTGACACGGCAGTATTTCGTGTGGCAACGCAGCGCGTACCGTGAGCGTCAGGAGAAAGGGCTATTTTGTGAGTAACAACTGATGTTGAAAAACCTGTCCATTCGCGCTCGGCTGATTCTGGCGTTCACTGTCTTGCTCGGTCTGCTGCTGGCTGTGGCTGCGGTGTCTTTGCAGCGGCTTGAAGGTCTGACTGCTGCGACGCAAGAGATTGTCAATTTTCAGGCTCGTCGCGCACTCCTGGCGCAGCGTATCAACCAGCATGCGCAGGCCGAAGCCATCATCTTGCTTAACCTGTTGCAAACCAAGGCGCGTGACGACCGGGTGAAGCTTTATGCGGCGCTGGACGAGGAAATTGCCGCCTCTGGCAAGGCGGTCAGTGATCTTGACATGACCATGCTCAGTGCCGATGTGCAGCAGGAAATTGATCATGTCAGTGACCTGCGCGAGCGCTACGCCGTGTTGCTGCAAGAGACGGTCGAGCTGATTGAGCTTGAAGGCACAAGCAAAGCGCGTGTTTATTTTGAAGACCGCACGCACAAGGTGCTCAACACCTTGCTGTTTGACACCCGTGCGCTTGAAGCGCATCTGCAGCAAATGATGCAGTCAGAGCTGGAGCAGCTCAGGCAATCCGCAGCCCTGGCAAAACAACGCGTGATTCTGTTGGCCCTGGTCGCGTTACTGGCTGGTGCCCTGATGGCGTGGTTCATTGCACGTGGCATTGTGATCCCGGTACGTGGGGCGGTTTCAGTGGCACAGCGTATTGCCCGTGGTGATTACGCCACCGAGGTACCAACGGGCCAGCGTGGTGAACTGGGTGCGTTGCTGCGGGCATTGACCAGCATGCGCAACAGCATTGCCACGCGTGAGGAAAAAATCCTGCGCCTGGCCTACGTCGACCCCCTGACCGATTTGCCCAACCGCACACGCTTTATCGAGCTGCTTGAAGCACGCCCCAGTGAAGAAACCGGCGCACTGGTGTTGCTCGACATCAACCGCTTTGCGCCTATCAACGATGCCTTGGGGCACGCCGTGGGCGACCGCTTGCTGTGCACCCTTGCAACACGGATTCAACAGCTTGTGAAGGGCTCCGATGTCGTGGCGCGGTTGTGGGCTGACCAATACGCCATGCTTTTACGTGGCACCGATCAGGAAACGACGCAGGCGACCGTTCTGCGTGTGATTGAGGCACTGCGTGAGCCGATCTTTATTGATGGCACAAAGCTGGACATTGACATCAGCGCTGGCGCCATTTTGTATGCCTCAGGCCATGTGGATTCAGGCTGTTTGTTGCGCTTTGCGGGCATGGCGCTGGCCACCGCCAAGCGTCGGCATGACCCCATCGTTTTTGCCTCGGACAACGTGACAGAACCCGCGCCAGCACAACTGTTCTTGATCGGTGAAATGCGCGAAGCACTGGCGCGTGGTGACTTTGTCATTTACTACCAGCCCAAGCTGAACTTGGCACAGCACAAAATCACTGCGGCCGAAGCTTTGATCCGTTGGCGGCATCCTGTCAAGGGTCTGATCCCGCCAATGCAGTTCATTCCGTTTGCCGAGCAGACAGGTTTTATCCGTGAAATTACACCCTGGGTGCTGCGCCAGGTAATCTTTGATGCGGCGCAATGGCATCGTGACGGCTTGGCCGTGGTGCCATCGGCGAATCTTTCAACGCTCGATTTGTTGAATCACGCGTTGGTGTCGGACATCCAGCAGTTGGTCAAGCAGTCGGGTTTGCCCGCCAGCCAACTGTGTCTGGAGATTACCGAGAGCGCCTTGATGGATCAGCCGGAGTTGGCGCTGCAACATCTCCAGGAGCTGTCTCAATTCGGTTTCAAACTCTCGATTGACGACTACGGCACAGGGCAATCGTCGCTGGCCTATGTACAGACTTTGCCGGTTAACGAGCTCAAAATTGACCGCGCGTTTGTCTCTGGCGTTGATACGCATCCCAAAAACGCCGCCATCGTACGCTCGACCATTTTGCTGTGCCATGAATTGGGACTTTCGGTGGTGGCCGAAGGCGCTGAAACCGCCCAAGAACAGGGCTGGCTGGCCGACAACCACTGTGATCTGCTGCAAGGCTATGTGGTGGCCAGGCCGATGCCATTGGGTGAGTTCATCGCTTTTGTAAAAAAATTCAACGCATAGGGAAAAACCATGTCTGCATTCGACTACCAACTCTTCGTCATCGGCGGTGGCTCCGGCGGCGTACGTGCCGCACGCATCGCCGCCAATCTGGGTGCGCGCGTGGCCATTGCCGAGAGCTTTCGCTACGGCGGCACCTGCGTCATTCGCGGTTGCGTGCCCAAAAAACTGTTGGTGTACGCGTCGCACTACGCACAGGAATTCGCCGATGCGGCAGGTTTCGGCTGGAGCGTGCCACCGGTCACCTTTTCATGGCCCAAGCTGATTGCCGCCAAAGACGCAGAGATCAGCAAGCTCAGCGCCATGTACGAGAAAAACCTTCTCGGCGCCGGTGTCACCGTGCTGCAAGGCGCAGCAACCGTGCTGGATGCGCACACGGTAGAGGTCAACGGCCAGCGCATCCGCGTCGAGCA
>PFKL01000202.1 GCA_002784245.1 Comamonadaceae bacterium CG_4_10_14_3_um_filter_60_75 | reverse complement strand
TGTGAAGCTGGCTAAAAACACGCGGGCCGGTTGCACCACCGGTGGACACTGGTGCGGCTGGCGGGGATCGAACCCACGACCCTCGGCTTCGGAGGCCGATACTCTATCCACTGAGCTACAGCCGCAACGCTGACCAAGACCAATCGTTGGGCGACGGCTTGATCTGTGGATTGTAGGGGGTTTCGATAGCCCGACCCTATAATTCCGGCCCAGCTTCCCACCCACATTTCCGAGTCCAAAATAACACCATGAGCGAACACCACACTTCGACTAGCCACGACGCCCACGCAGACGCAGGGCCCAGCTTGCTCAAGAAAATCAGCATCGTTGTAGCCTTGTTGGTGGCGCCAGTTGCCATCGTCATGAGCCTGATCAACCAGTACAAGGTGGCTGACGGCAATGGTGGTGCCTCCCCCATGACCGAAGAGGCGATTGCCGGGCGCATTCAAAAAGTAGGCATGCTGTCGATGGGTGAATCCAAGCGCGAGTTGAAAACGGGCGAAGAAGTTTTCAAGGCGCAATGCACCACCTGCCATACCGCTGGCCTGGTTGGTGCGCCCAAGTTTGCTGACGCGGCTCTGTGGGCGCCGCGCATTAAGACGGGTTATGAAGCGCTGTTGAACTCGGCCCTCAAGGGCAAGGGCAACATGACGCCGCAAGGGGGAGGCGCTTTCTCTGACTACGAAATCGCCCGCGCTGTCGTCTACATGGCTAACGCAGCTGGCGCTTCTTTCGCTGAACCAGCAGCACCTGCTGACGCTGACGCTCCAGCCGCTGAGGTGGCTGCATCAGCGGCCAAATAATAGTGCTCAATTTGAGCACTAGACCTTTTAAAACAAGCGCCGGTAGCTACTTTTTATAGAGCAATTTCGGGCTTTTTACAAAGCCAAATAGCGCTGGCAGTTGGGCTTGCTCAACGTTTTGAGGCCGCCATTGCCCTTGCTCTACCGCGTCCGCCGCCAAACCCATGTCCTGGGTGTGCACCAGACCCAAACCGGTATCAGCCAACAGGTAGAGCAGTCCGTGTTCGTCAAGCAGGCAACGCTGTAACTGCGCGCCACGGCCCATGTGGTCCAGCACTGAAAAATCTGCTTGTACGCGCCAAATCAGCGGTGTGGTTTGCAGTTCCACGTAGACCCGCTGCGGACCATTTTGAAAATACCAACACCCGCCTGCATCGGGCGCGTAGTTGCGGCCAATAAATTCCATCAGGCCACGGTGTTCCAACCGTGCGCCTTTGGCGCCGGGGACGCCACTGGTAAAGGCCCCTGCTGCTTGCGCGCGGTCGTCACGCAAGTACCAGTCGCCACGCGCGTCCAGCGCCAGCCAGTCGCAGCACGCCGGTACGTTGGGCCACTTGGCCATGGCCTGTTTGACGATGTCATCCACGGGAACCTCCTGCATTGATCAACCAGCCGCCCACGCGTTGCGCCAAGGTCTGCAAGTGGCCTGGCGGCCAGCCAGCGGCAAAACCGACGTGCCCGCCCTGGCGCGGTTGCCACAGCGTGACGCAGTCGCCGACCCGCGCCGCCACCGGCAGGCTGGCCGCAGGCACAAACGGGTCGTTGCGCGCGTTGAGTATCAGCGCAGGCACCCTGATACGCGCCAAGTGGGGCTTCGCAGACGCACGCCGCCAGTAGTCCTCGGTATTGCTGAAGCCATGCAGGGGCGCTGTGAATACGTTGTCAAAGTCGTACAAGTCGTGCGCTGCGTGCAGCGCCTGTGCATCAAACAAACCCGGGTACTGCGCCAGCTTTTGCAGCGCCCGGGGCTTCATCGTGGCCAGGAATCGCCGGGTATAGACCTGCCGGTTGAAACCGCGCCCAATGGCGCGCCCGCTGGCCCGCAAGTCCACCGGCGCGCAAATGCTGGCCACCGCGTCAACCGTTCGCCCCGCCTGCGCGCCGGCTTCTTCGGCCCAGCGCAACAGTGCATTGCCACCCAACGAAACACCCACCACCAGCATAGGACCCGTGTGGCGGGCACGCAAGCGCTGCAGGATCCAGCCTATTTCTTCAAAGTCGCCCGAGTGGTAGGCGCGCGGCGCGCGGTTGATTTCGCCGCTGCAGCCGCGAAAGTGGGGCACCACAAAGCCCAGGCCATGGGCTCGTGCCCACGCGGCAAAAGCCAGCGCGTAGTGGCTCTGCGACGACCCCTCCAGCCCATGAAACAGCACCAGCAGGGTGTCAGACGGCGTGCCTTGTAACCAGTCCAAATCGATAAAGTCGCCATCGGGTGTGTCCCAGCGCTCTCGGCGGTAAGCCACGGTTTCGACGCCTTGCGTGGGCAGCACTGGCCGCGACCACAATGCCGGCCAGATGGTTTGCGCGTGACCACCAGGCAACCACCATGGCGCTACGTAATGCATAGCTATCTGCGCTTCAAAGGTATTGGCTAGAGGGCAATTCAGTGCAGCACATGGGGCACCTCGGTAATGTCTGGCGCCTCTTGCAAGGAGCCCGGACTGACATGGTGCGCCACCAGTCGCCAGCCCTGCGCTGTCTTGTGATAAACGTTGGTTGCAATGGCAAAGGCCTCAACCGGGCCTTCGTTGGTGAGGATTTCAATGCGCTCGCGCACGCTGTGCACAGCGCTGGTCATCGATTCAATTTTCCGCAACGCCTCAATGCGCACACGCACGTTACCATTGCTGAACACCGACTCAAAAGCCGAACGCACCGCCCCCAAGCCGACCAGGCGGGGCCCACCGGGATGAATGCAGACGACTTCGTCCTCGTCGGCCCAGCATGACATCAAGCGTTCGATATCGCCGGCCTGCATGGCTTCGTAAAAAATAGCTTCGGTTTCGTCTGCCGAGCCGCCGAAGTTAGCCGACGATTTGCGTGCTTTGGACATGGGTAGTAGTGAAATCAGTTAATCCCGATTTTGCCGTGATTGCAAAGACCCGGCGACAGCGCACGATTCGGCGCCGCAGCCCGTTCATTTCTTTGCCAGCAGCACGATCTGCGTGGGCGTGCTGTGATACCGTAACTCCCTTTGCAACTGGAGGTCAGAATGAAACGCTGGTTTTGGATGTTGGCGGCCGTGCTGCTGCTCAGTGGCTGCGGCTACAACGATTTTCAACGGCTGGACGAACAAACCAAGTCGGCTTGGAGCGAGGTGCTCAACCAGTACCAACGCCGTGCCGATCTGGTGCCCAACATCGTCGCCACTGTCAAGGGCGAGGCCAACTTCGAGCAGGAAACACTGACCAAGGTGATCGAAGCGCGCGCCAAAGCCACCTCGATTCAGGTGACGCCCGAGACGCTTAACGACCCACAGGCATTCAGCAAATTCCAGGCGGCGCAGGGCGAGTTGGGCTCGACGCTGAGCCGCCTGATGGTCACGGTGGAACAGTACCCTAACCTCAAGGCGAACCAGGGTTTTAGTGACCTGCGTGTTCAACTCGAGGGCACCGAGAACCGCATCACCGTAGCGCGCAACCGCTATATCCGGGCAGTGCAAGACTACAACGTGCTGGCGCGCAGCTTCCCCAGCAACCTGACTGCCATGGTCTTCAGCTACAAGCCCAAGGAAAACTTCTCGGTGCAAAATGAATCAGCCATCTCGGCGCCGCCCACGGTGGACTTCAACAAGAAATGATGATCTGGCTGGCCCGCGTTTTTACCGCGTGGGCACTCTTTTTGGGCTTGGCGCAGGCGCAGCTGGCGGTGCCGGCCTTGACCGGCCACGTCGTCGACAGTGTCGGCGTGCTGCAGGACGGCCCGCGCCAGGCACTTGAAGCCAAGCTCGCCGCATTTGAGCAGACCAAAGGCTCGCAAGTGGTGGTGCTGGTGGTACCAACCACGCAGCCCGAGGACATTGCCAGCTACGCCAACCGGGTTGGCAATACCTGGAAGATTGGCCGCAAGGCGGTGGGAGACGGCGTGCTGCTGATCGCGGCTGTGAATGACCGCAAGCTGCGCATTGAGGTGGCCAAAACGCTCGAAGGTGCGATCCCCGACCTGGCCGCCAAGCGCATCATCGACCAAAGCATCACGCCTTACTTTCGGCAGGGCGATTACGCCGCGGGTTTGAACGTTGGCACCGACCAGATCATGGCACTCATCAAGGGCGAGGCGCTGCCCGAGCCCCCACTGCGACAGGGCGCACGTGACAGCGGCAAAGCAGGGTTTGACTGGACCGAGTTTGCCGTATTCATGTTTTTTGCTGTGCCGGTGCTTGGCACCGTGGTCAAAAACATTTTTGGCTCGCGCCTGGGCTCGCTGTTGGCAGGCGCTTTTGCCGGCGGCATGGCGTTTTGGTTGACTACCAGTCTGCTAATTGCTGGTGCAGCGGGCGTTGCCGGACTGCTGTTTACGCTGCTGTCCAACAGCGCCCCACCGCGCCGGAATGGCTACGGCGGTGGCTTTGGCAGCGGAAACGGAGGCGGACACGGAGGCGGCTTCGGCGGCGGCGGTTTCAGCTCGGGTGGTGGTGGCGATTTTGGAGGCGGTGGCGCCTCAGGAGGCTGGTAATGCTGACCAAGTTAACGCGGCTGTTCAAGCACCGCTGGCGAGGCGACGCTTTGCGCCAGCAGGTGCCCTCGGACTTGTTGAAACGGCTGGCGCAAGAAGTGCAGCACAGCGAGCGCCAGCACAGTGGCGAAATCCGCATCGTGGTCGAAGCAGGCTTGCCTTTTAGCTACCTGTGGCGTGACGACGCGCTGGCGAACATCCTGCGGGATCGGGCGCTGGCGCTATTTGGCAAGCTACGCGTCTGGGACACCGAACACAACAACGGCGTGCTGATCTACCTGCTGCTGGCCGAGCGCCGCATTGAAATCGTCGCCGACCGTGGGCTCAACAGCCAGGTCGACGTCGGCGCTTGGCAACAGTTGCTTGAATCGATGCGTGGCGCCTTCCAGGCGGGAAACTTTGAGCGCGGCTTGATGCAAGCCGTACAGCGGGTTTCCGCGCTGTTGATCACACACTACCCGCTTCAGGAAGGGCAGCATAATCCCAACGAACTGCCGGACGCGCCGGTGATGCGCTGACCACCCACCACGGTTGGG
>PFKL01000112.1 GCA_002784245.1 Comamonadaceae bacterium CG_4_10_14_3_um_filter_60_75 | reverse complement strand
ACGCGCGCTTTCGCATCTACTCGATGACCAAACCGATTGTCTCGGTGGCGGCGATGATGCTGGTAGAGCAGGGGCGCTTGCTGCTGAGCGACGCGGTCAGCAAGCATTTGCGCGAGTTCGCCAAACAACAGGTGGCGGTGCAAAACGGCAGCACGTCAACCGCGCCGTCGCTGGAGCCGGTGCGCCGCGACGCCACAGTGCACGACCTGCTGCGCCACACCGCGGGCATGACCTACGAATTTTTGGGCGCCAGCCCGGTGCAGCGCCAGTACACCCAGCTGCGCATCGGCTCGCGTGAGCGCACGCTGGCCGAGTTCACCCAGCAGCTGGCCGGCATCCCGCTGATGTACCAACCCGGCATCGCGTTTGAATACAGCCGCGCCACCGATGTACTCGGCCGCGTGATTGAAGTGGTGTCGGGTCAGAGCCTGCAAGACTTTTTGCGCGAACACATTTTTGAGCCGCTGGGCATGTCGCACACCGGTTTCACCGTGCCGCCAGAATTCCACGACCACATTGCCGAACCCTTTGCGCGTGACCCCGACGGCGGCGTGCAGATGCGGGTGATTGATGTGCGGCTTGATGCCGCGCTGGCCTCTGGCGGCGGCGGGCTGATCTCTACCGCGCAGGACTACGCGCGCTTCTTGCAGTTCATGCTGGGCCGAGGCGAATTGGACGGCGTGCGCCTGCTGGGCGCACAAACGGTGGATTTCATGACCACTGACCACCTGGGCGACATTCCCGTGGCCGCCACCGGCTCCATGGCTTTGCTGCCGCCCGGGCATGGCTTTGGCTTGGGTTTTGCGGTGCGCAAACACCAAGGCGTGGCGCCGGTGCCCGGTTCGGTTGGCACCTACTTTTGGGGCGGCTTGGCCGGCACCACCTTCTTTGTCGACCCCAAGCTCGACCTGTTCGCCATCCTCATGCTGCAAGCGCCCAACCAGCGCGAGTATTACCGGATGCTGTTTCGCAACCTGGTGTACGCGGCGGTGTGCGACTAGAAGTTGGCGCTGACGGCAACGGTGGCCGTTTTGGCCTGATTGACAAACGCGTTGAACTGCCACAGCGTGCCGCGGTGGGTCAGTTCGGACAGATGCCATTGCATCATGACGCCGCCACCGGCCACGTCGTACGCCACATGGACCTGGTTATCGGCAAATGAAGTCAGTGGCAAGCCTACGCGTACCCGGCGGTTGCTGTCGTGGCTGGCGTCGAAAGCCACCAGATAGTCGCGCAGGTGAGCCGCAATTTTTTGTCGGTCTTCTGCCATTTGCGTGGTGATTTCGGCGTCTGCATCCACCGGCTGCGCCAGGCTGGCCGCAAAGCGCGACGGTGCCTTCGGTGTATCTTGCGCAGAACACAGCGGGCAAGCCAGCGCCATGAGGACTGTGATGAGGGCGTAGAGTGGGTTCACGTGATCTGCCTGAAGTGGATAGGCCAACTGTCCCACCAAACCCAGCGCAAGTCGTCAGTTGCGCGGGTAACAAAAGTAAGCGAGCCCGGCAGAGTGTTACCGAATGTTTTCTTGTGTGGAAAATGGCCTTCAACCCCAACAAAGACGTGCGCAAATAGCTATTTATTTTGACGATTGATGCAGCGCAAGTGGGCGACTCAAAATGTGTCCGTGACCGGTTCTACGGTGACCCCCACGCTCAGCGTGTGGTTGGCGCCGCCGTGAATGACGCCGCGCATGGGCGAGACGTCTGAAAAATCCCGCCCGATGGCCAACGTCACGTAGTCTTCGCCGGGCGAGGGCGCGCCGGCGCGGTCGTTGGTGGGGTCCATGTCGACCCAGCCGCTGTCGGGCAGGTACACCGCGCCCCAGGCGTGCGACGCGTCGCTGCCGCGCAGTTTGACCATGCCAGGTGGCGGCGCGGTCAGCAGGTAGCCGCTGACGTAGCGCGCCGCCAGCCCCATGGAGCGCAGGCAGGCAATGAAAATGTGGGCAAAGTCCTGGCACACGCCTTTGCGCTGCGCCAGCGCCTCTACGGCCGGGGTGTTGACCTCGGTGCTATGACTTTCGTAAACAAAGTCATCGTGAATGCGGTGCATCAGGTCCAGCGCGCCCAGCAGCAAGCTTTGCCTGGGGGGAAAGCTGGCGCGGGCATAGGCGGCAAATTCCGCTTGCTGGGGCGCCATGGCCGAGGCAAACACAAATTCGTTGGCCGGGTCATACGCATTGCCGGCGCGGTAGCGAAAGCGTTCGCGCGTGCTCTCCCAGTCGATCAGGTTTTCGGGCAAGCGGCTGGCGCAGGTTTGCACTTCGCTGGTGGCTACCACGCGCAGTTGGCGATGCGGCTGCTGCAAAGAAAAAAAGCTGCGTGTGTTGCCAAACACATCGGTGGCGACACTGCGCTGCGCCGGCTCGGGGGTGATACTGAGCTGCTGGCTGATCAGTTGCTGGCCGTCAGCGTGGCGTGGCGTCAGGTAGGCCATGTGCTGTGCGGTCTCGACCACCGGGCTGTAGTCGTAGACTGTTTCGTGGGTGATCAACAGTCTCATTGCGCCCCCACGCTGCGGTTAGCCAGGCCGGCATGGGTGAAGTAGGTGGCGCTGATATCTTCAGACACCTCAAATGCGGCTTGACAGCATTGCTGCAGCACGTCTTGCAACAAGTCGTAGCGGGGCGCCTCGACGGCTGCAGCGTTGTCTGAAAACGTGTCGGTCGGTGTGACCAGATCCGGCGCCAGTTCGCACAGTTGCGCGAGCCCCCAGGCGCTGGGGTTGGGAACCTTGAGCGACAGATCCGAGAGCTCGTTGGGATCGCTGCCCGCCAGCTTGGCTAGGCGTCCACGCAGGGTGTGCGCGACCCAGGATACCGAGCGTGGGTTGTCGCGGTCAATCACCAGCAAGTCAATCAGCGCGGCGATGTCGCGGCTTTGTTGAAACTGCGCGTGGAAAGTGATGGCGTTGTCAAACAGCTCAATTACCGCATCAAAGCCGCTGTCGGTTTGCAGCGTGCGCCAGCGCAGCGCCAGGCTCAGCGCGTTGGCCAGAAAACCCAGGCGCTCGACGTGGCGACCAATGCTCAGCAGGCGCCAGCCGTCGTCACGCGCCATGCGGTCGGTTTGGGCGCCGGTGATGGCAGCCATTTGGTCGCTGGTGTCTTTGAGGATTTGCAGCGCCTGCTGGGTTGGACAGTTGCCGCGCTGCTGGTATTGGCCAAAGCGGGCGAACAACGTCTCTTCGGCACGGGTGATGATGCGCCAATGCTCTTGCGACAGTCGCTCGCGTACGCTCGATGCCGCCAGCTTGAGCGCGCGCAGGCAAAAGCCCACGCTGGTGGCGTTGCGCGTGCTGCCCAGGCTGTCGATCAACGCGCGCTCAAAGACGCGCGGTGCCTGCAGCGGCGTTGGCACACCGGGCAAGACCAGTGTATTGGCTTGCGCCATCTGGCCTAGCCAGGTCAGCAGCGACGCGTTGTTTGGGTCTTCACCGTGCAGGCAGTCCAGCGTCAGCCTTGCCAGGCGCAAGGTGTTTTCGGTGCGTTCGGTATAGCGCCCTAGCCAGAACAGGCTCTCTGCCGCGCGGCTGGTGACGAGCCGCTTGCGCTGCAACAGGCTCTCGGGCGTCAGATGAGGGTGCAGCAGGGGGGTGCGGTCAACTTCGCCGCTGGTCAGTGACCAGACGTCGGCACTGCTGCCACCGCGCTGCATCGAGGTGATGTCCTGGTCGCTACTGGCCACGCGCGCCAATCCACCAGGCAGCACGCGCCAGCCCTGTGCCGGGTCGGCGACGGCAAAGACGCGCAACACCACCGAGCGCGCCACCAGAGCGTGCTCGGTGGTGTTGGGCGCGGCTTGACCACGTTGCCAGGTTGGCATCTGCGAGAACGGCATGTACGCCTGCACCGTGTGTTCTTGTGGGTGCTGGGCGATGCGTCCGGCCCATTCGTCCAGCGCTTGTTGCGTTTGGCGCTCGCCGAGTACGGCGTCAAAACTGGCGTGTCCGGCCGCGCCCGGGTAAGTGGGCTTGATGACGCAATCGCGCAGGCGGCTCAGCGCGTCAAACATCGCGCTGTTTTCACCACACCACCAGGTAGGCAGCGCGGGCAAACACAGTTCTTCGTCAAAAAAATGGCGCGACAGCGCGGGCAAAAAGCCCAGCAGCGCCGGTGACTCCAAAAACGCTGATCCAGGCGCATTGGCCACCAGCACGTTACCGGCACGGATGGCTTGCAGCAGCCCGGGTACGCCCAGGGTCGAGTCGGCGCGCAGTTCCAGCGGGTCCAGATACTGGTCATCGACGCGTTTGAGCAAGCCGTGCACGGGCACCAGACCCTTGAGCGTTTTCAGGTACAGGCGTTCGTCCCGCACCAGCAAGTCATTGCCCTCGACCAGCGTCAGCCCCAGGTAGCGTGCCAGGTAAGCGTGTTCAAAGTAGGTTTCGTTGTACGGCCCCGGTGTCAACAGCGCCAGATGCGCGTCGGCACCCAGCGGGCTGTTGGCGTGCAGACTGTCCATCAGCGCGCGGTAGGTGCCCGCCAGTCGCTGCACTTTGAGTTTGTCAAAGGCGTTGTTGAACTGGGCCGAGATGGCCAGACGATTCTCCAGCAGGTAGCCCAGGCCAGAGGGCGCTTGCGTGCGTTGCCCTACCAGCCACCAGTTGCCATCGGGGCCGCGCGTCATGTCAAACGCGGCGATGTGCAGATAGCGCCCGCCGACCGATTTGACGCCATGCATGGAGCGCAGGTAACCGGGGTGGCCTTGCACCAGCGCCGGCGGCAGCAGGCCCGAGTGCAACAGTTGTTGTGGGCCATAGACGTCGGCCATGACGCGCTCGAGCAGGCGCACCCGCTGCAAGACGCCTTGCGCGATGTGTCGCCAGTCGACAGGTGCGATGATCAGCGGAAACAGGTCAAGCGACCACGGACGCTGTGGGCCGTCTTCGTCAGCGTAAACGTTGTAGGTCACGCCGTTGTCACGCACCTGGCGTGCAAGGTGCGTGCTGCGCTGTGTTATGTCGGCGCGGGTTTGGTCTTTCAATTCATCAAAAAAACCGGCCCAAGCCCTTGTCATGTCTGGGCTAGATGCTTCATTATCTGAAGCACTTTCGATGCCGTTGTCGGCCCTTGTCAGGGTGCCGTGGATTTCGTCAAAGTGGCCTTCGGTGCAGCGCAAGTTGTCTGCCAATTCGTCCAGCCGCAATTCGGTTGCGCTAGTTTGCGGCTGTGACGACGATTGAACTTGCGTTTGTTGCATGGCAGGGAGTATGCCAGCGTGGCGCTGCTTTGACAGACAATCGCCCATTTCCAAATTTGCTTGGGGCTTGCCACACACCATGACCGAATCCGTTTTAGAAACCACCACTGAACACGTCGCCGAGGCCGCAAGCGGCGCGCCCGCGCCTGCGGCCAAACCCAGGGTCAAACGCTTTGACGCCGCCCAGCCCGTGCTTGAAAAGCTGTTTACGCTCTATCCGCACCTCTTTGGCCAGCGTTTTCTGCCGTTGAAGCTGGGCGTTTTTCAGGACCTGATGGCCGCGCACCCCGATGTTTTCAAACGCGACGACCTCAAGCTGGCGTTGGGCGTGCACACCCGCTCGACACGTTACCTGCAGGCGGTGGCCGCTGGTTTGCCACGCCACGACTTGCAGGGCCAGGTGGTGGAGACAGTGGCACCCGAACATGTTTTCCTGTCGATTGTTGAGGTGTTCACCCGCCGCCAGGCGCGCGCGCAAGAAGACCTGCTGCCCAAGCTGCAAAATCAATTGGCCACGGCTTACGAGAAATCGGGTTTGACGCGAGCAGACTATCTGGCGCGCATCGGTACCCCCTCTGATGTCATCAACGCTGTGCTGGATGAAGCCATGGCGCAAGTAGACTTGAAACGCGCCCGCCGCACAGCGCTTGTCAAAGCATTTGAGGCCAGTGGCAAGACAGTGGCTGAGTTTGCTGATTCGCTGGGTATGCCCGAGCGCGAGGTGCAAGCTGTGCTGACGCGTTAAGCTGCACTGTCAGCCTTGG
>PFKL01000213.1 GCA_002784245.1 Comamonadaceae bacterium CG_4_10_14_3_um_filter_60_75 | reverse complement strand
CCGCCCGTCCCCCTGCCTGCGTACACACAGCGCCATCAAATCAGTCGGGTGATGGGCTTTGCGACAGGATAAAGGAGGAGACCGCGCAGCGGGCGGGGGACACGTAGCAAAGCGCATTGCCCGGCTGATTGGGGAAGCAATGTGATGTCAGCTGTACTCCACCAACTCCCCCACATCACTTTGAATCGTACCCATTTCACGCAACTTTACAAAGTCTTGCCTGAGCAACACGGTAGCGATACACAGTGCGCAGATACTTCTTCCCATGCCGTTGCCACTGTGGGTCAAAGGCGTTCACTGAAAAGGACTTCATCATGAAAACCGGTCTCAAACTCTCTTTGGTTGGTGCTTTGTTGGTGGCTGCCGGCTTTGCTTATTCGCAAGGCCCCATGGGCGGTCAATGCGACGGTATGCCCGGTCAGCACTTCGGAATGCAGGGTATGCAAGGCATGCGCCACGATCGCATGGGCAAGATGGATGCCACACGCATGCAGGCGATGATGGACAAGCGCAATGCCGTCCTGAAAGCCCAACTCAAGATCACCGCTGAACAGGAAGCCGCCTGGAGCGCCTACACCGACGCCATGAAGCCTGGTGCTGGCATGATGAACCATCAGCGCCCGGACCCAGCCGAGATGGCCAAGCTGACCACGCCGCAGCGGCTCGACAAGATGCAAGAACTGCGCGCCCAGCACATGAGTGAGATGGGTGCCGCCATGGAAAAACACACCCAGTCGACCAAGAACCTGTACGCCGCACTCACCCCGGAACAGCAAAAGGTGTTTGACTCGGCCGCCATGCCTGGGCAGCGTCATTCCATGGGTGGCCAACGCGGTCCGAAGGCTGGCCAGGGCACCCTGCCCGGCAAGCAAGGTTGAACCCGTAACCCGCAGTAATTTACAAGCCGCCCAACCTATCGGTTGTGCGGCTTGTGGCAACATGGCGGCCTTGGTGCTGCATCGTCAGACAGCACCGCTTTGGAGACCGCTTTCATGTTTGGTTACACAGAAGAACAAGTTACCGCTTTTGGCATGAGTTTTGGCGTTGGCGCCTTCATGCTCTACATGCTGTTCATCATCGGCCAGTTGGCGTGGGAATCAAAGGCCGGCAAATTTGGCACCATGGTGATGTTTATCGGGCTGGCGCTGGGCATGACGGGCTTTGTTGCCAAATACCTGATCAAGTACTTCATGGACGTCAAGTAGATCGCTCTACGCAGCCAGCACCCGGTTTTTTCCGGCGCGTTTGGCCAGATACATGGCTTGGTCGGCGCGCTTGATAGCCTCTGGCCCAGTTTCACCAGGGGCCAATTGGGCTACCCCCGCGCTGAAGGTGATCAACACTTTTTCGGTGCCCGCCAAAAAGAAGCGTTTGGTCAACTCCCGCTGCAGTCGCACCATGGCCTCAACGCCGTTCTCAAGCGCGGTGTCGGGCATCAAGATCACGAATTCTTCGCCACCGTAACGCGCCAGTGTGTCTTGCGGGCGCATGACCTCACGCGTTACCGTGGCCAGATGCGTCAGCGCCACGTCGCCAGTGGCGTGACCCAGGCTGTCGTTGAGCTTCTTGAAGTTGTCAATGTCGAGCAAAGCCACAGACAGCGGCGTGTCCTGACGCTTGACTTTGGCGACCTCGCGATTGACCGCTTCATCGAGCCCCTGGCGGTTCAGTGCACCGGTGAGCGGATCATGGCGTGCCTGGGCGCTGACGCGGTCGAGCTCCTGGTGCAGTTTGGCGATTTCCGCCTCGGTGGACTCGGCCCGTTTTTTCATGGTTTGCAACTCGTCGCGCGCGCTCATGCTGTCTTTGGCCATGCTGCGGGTCGCACCCACCACGTCCTTGAGTACCGGCGCAATTTCTTCTATCGACTTGGCCTGCTCGATCAGCTTGGCACTGGCCTCCAGCTGGGCGTGGAATTCACCGGTCGACGCCGACATCGTCGCCAGACGCTCAATAAAGGTTGCCAGCATCTGGCGCATCTCTTGTTGCGCCTGCACCGTTCTGGCCTTGGCCTCGGTTTGCTTGAAGATGACGTCCTTGAGCCGTTGTTCCACGTCGTCAAGTCGGCGCAACGTAAGCGGCGGCACACATACTTCCATCAGCGCGTCGACCTGGCCTTTGAGCCAGCTGTCGTCTACGCTCAGATGGCTGATGTTTTCGATGATCAGGTGCAGCAGCTTGAGCAGCACAAGCTTGATTTCGGCCTGGTCTTCAGCGACGAACGACAGCCGCTGGCTGTACTGCGCAATCATTTTCTTGGCGGTAACAGCGTCTGTTGCCGGGTCGCGCAGCGATTTCACCAGCGCCAGGGATTGCTCCAGAAAATGCGCGTCGTCGTTGCCGAAGGCCGGCGAAGCGTATTCGATCAGCCGTGCCAGCTGACCAAAAAAATCAACTGTGAGCGCCGGCGCGTTCGTCTTAACAGGTGCTTCGTCGAACAGTGGCATCGGCCGCGTCGCCGACACAGGCGTGTCAACCAGCGGTATGCCGGCGCCAGCGGGGCGTTCGGGTGCTGCGGCGGGGCTGAAGCCACCATACGCCATCAGCGCGGTCTTGACGCCGTCCCAGTTGCGCTGGTTGATCGCTGATTCGAGCAAGCCTTTTTGCTTTTGCTGTCCCGGTGTCTTGGTCGGCAGCGCAGCCGAAATTTCCTGCAGACGCTCTGACGGAAAAGGCGGCTCGATCGGAATTTCGCCAACTTCGCTGTAGATCCGCTGGTAGTTCAGCGGCGTCGGCGGCAGCTTGCGCAGCGTTAGCTGTTTGAGCGTCTCGCGGGCGATCTCGAATGCTGTTTTTTCGGCCATGGTGAACCTACATTGTTAAATATCAATGTTGCCAGCCTGCAGTGCGTTGGTTTCGATGAACTCGCGCCTGGGTTCCACCTCGTCGCCCATGAGCATGGTGAAGACCTTGTCGGCTTCAATCGCATCGTCAATCTGTACCCGCAGCAGGGTACGTACCGCCGGATCCATGGTGGTTTCCCACAACTGCGCCGGATTCATTTCGCCCAGGCCTTTGTAGCGCTGGCGGCTGGTTGCACGTTCGGCCTCGGAGATCAGCCAGGTCATGGCTTCGCGAAAATCTGCCACCTTTTGCTCTTTTTGTCGCTCACCCTCGCCGCGCGTGACGCGGGCTCCAGCACCGAGCAGACCGCGGAAGGTGTGCGCTGTTTCGCTCAGCATGGCGTAATCGGCACCGTGGATGAAGTCTTGCGTCAGCACACTGCTTTTGATGTTGCCGTGCAGGCGGCGGCTGATGCGCAAGATGGGCTTGTCGGTGCGGGCGTCAAATTCGCCGGCCACCTCGGCGTCGGTCAAGTAAACCTGCAGCGCCTGGGCACTGCGCTGTGCGTCGGTCACGGTGTCGAGGTTGAGCTCGGCGCCGTCGGCAATCGCGTGCAGCGCCGTTGCATCCAAAAAGTGAGCTAGTCGCGCAATCACCGCCTGGGCTGCCTGGTGTTTTTTCGCCAAAGTGGCGAGTGTGTCGCCAGTCAACACGGTGGGGTTGTCACCACCAGTGTGGACGCTGGCGTTGACCAGTGCTACCCGCAGCAAGAAGGCGTCCAGATCGGCCGGACCCTGCAGATACAGCTCTTCGCGACCTGCCTTGACCTTGTAGAGCGGTGGCTGGGCGATGTAGATGTGGCCGCGCTCGACCAGCTCGGACATTTGCCGGTAAAAGAAAGTCAGCAGCAGCGTACGGATGTGCGCGCCGTCGACGTCGGCGTCGGTCATGATGATGATGCGGTGGTAGCGCAGCTTGGAGACGTCAAAGTCGTCGTTGCCGGTAGAGCCGCCCGCTTTGCCGATGCCGGTGCCCAAGGCGGTGATCAGCGTCAAAATTTCGTTGCTGGTCAGCAGCTTTTCATAGCGGGCTTTTTCCACGTTCAAAATCTTGCCGCGCAGCGGCAGAATCGCCTGGAACTTGCGGTCGCGCCCCTGCTTGGCCGAGCCACCGGCGGAGTCCCCTTCGACGATGTAAATCTCGCACAGTGCCGGGTCTTTTTCCTGGCAGTCAGCCAGCTTGCCGGGCAGGCCCATGCCGTCGAGCACACCTTTGCGGCGCGTCATGTCGCGCGCCTTGCGGGCGGCTTCGCGGGCGCGGGCAGCCTCGATGATTTTGCCAACGATGATCTTGGCGTCGTTCGGGCGTTCTTGCAGGTAGTCCCACAGCAGTTTGCTGACGATGTCTTCCACCGGACCGCGCACCTCGCTGGATACCAGTTTGTCTTTGGTCTGGCTGGAAAACTTGGGCTCGGGCACCTTGACCGACAGCACGCAGGTCAGGCCTTCGCGCATGTCGTCGCCGCTGACCTCGACCTTGGCTTTCTTGGCCAGGTCGTTGTCGTCGATGTATTTGTTGATCACCCGCGTCATCGCCGCGCGCAAACCGGTCAGGTGGGTGCCGCCATCACGCTGCGGAATGTTGTTGGTGAAACACAGCACCTGTTCGTTGTAGCCGTTGTTCCACTGCATCGCCACCTCGACACCGATATTGGTGTTCTGGTCGCTTTGGCGGTCGCCCAGGGCGTGGAAGATGTTGGGGTTGAGAACGGTTTTGCCCTTGTTGATGAAGTTGACAAAACCGCGCACGCCGTCGGCACCCGAAAAATCGTCTTCCTTGCCGCTGCGCTCGTCTTTGAGGCGGATGCGCACACCATTGTTCAAAAAGCTCAACTCGCGCAGCCGTTTGGCCAGCACATCGTAATGGAAGTCGTTGTTTTCGATGAAGATGTCGGTATCGGGCAAAAAATGCACTTCGGTGCCGCGGCGTTCGGTCGGGCCGGTGATTTTCATCGGCGAAACTTCAACACCGTCGATCGTCTCGATCAGTCGGTTTTGAACAAAACCGCGGCTGAATTCGAGCACATGCACCTTGCCCTCACGGCGCACTGTAAGGCGCAGCATTTTGCTCAAGGCGTTGACGCAGCTCACGCCCACGCCGTGCAGGCCGCCCGAGACCTTGTAGCTGTTCTGGTTGAATTTGCCGCCCGCGTGCAACTCGGTCAGCGCAATCTCGGACGCACTGCGTTTGGGCTCGT
>PFKL01000031.1 GCA_002784245.1 Comamonadaceae bacterium CG_4_10_14_3_um_filter_60_75 | reverse complement strand
AGGCCTTTGAGCACGCGGATGGAATTTTCGGAATATTCGGGGGTGGGTTTAGTCGCCATAGGGCGCGCATTGTAGGCGTTTGCGGTCAAACAACTGGATGCAAACACAGTTTTGCAATGCCACCGCGCCGGGCATTGCGGACACGCGCGCCGACCGGGCGGCCCAATTCGGTATATTCGCCCCCCATGACGCAGCACGCTCCCAAACTTTCCCTGCAGCAAATACTGATTTGTGGCGCCGCCATTGTGACCTTGTCCATGGGCATCCGCCACGGCTTTGGCTTGTGGCTGCAACCGATTACCCAGGCGCAAAACTGGAGCCGTGAAACCTTTGCCTTCGCGCTGGCGATTCAAAACCTGGTCTGGGGCTTTGTCGGTATTTTTGCCGGTATGCTGGCTGACCGTTTTGGCGCGTTCCGAGTCATTGTCGGTGGCGCGGTGTTGTACGCCCTGGGCTTGCTGGGCATGGCCTACGCGACATCCGCGTTGATGTTTTCGCTCACCACCGGGGTGTTGATCGGCATGGCGCAGGCGGGCACCACTTACGCCGTGGTCTACGGCGTGATCGGTCGCAATGTGCCGCCCAGTAAACGGTCGATGGCGATGGGCATTGCCGCTGCAGCGGGCTCGTTTGGCCAATTTCTGATGGTCCCCACCGAAGGTTTACTCATCAACAGCCTGGGCTGGCAAGAGGCGCTGGTCGCGCTGGCACTGGCGGCGCTCTTGATGATGCCGCTGGCCTGGTGGCTGCGCGAACCGCAACTGTTTGGCGGTGCCGGGCATTTTCGTGAGCAATCGATCGTGCACGCGCTGCAAGAGGCGTTCGCATATCCCAGCTTCCGCTTGCTGATGGCGGGATTTTTTGTCTGCGGTTTTCAGGTCGTGTTCATCGGCGTGCACATGCCCAGTTACCTCAAAGACCAGGGTCTGCCGCCGCAGGTGGCCAGTTACTCGCTGGCGCTCATCGGCTTGTTCAACGTGTTTGGCACGTATGCGGCGGGCTGGCTTGGGCAACGGCGGCAAAAGCGCCATATCCTGGCTTTTATCTATCTGGCCCGCTCGGTGGCGATCAGCGTATTCTTGTTGCTGCCACTGTCGGCGAGCAGCGTGTATGTCTTTTCGGCGGTGATGGGCGTGCTGTGGTTGTCCACTGTGCCGCCAACCAATGCGGCGGTGGCGCAAATCTTTGGCGTGGCGCATTTTTCGATGCTAGGCGGTTTTGTGTTTTTCAGCCACCAGATTGGCTCGTTCATGGGCGTCTGGCTGGGCGGCTACCTGTTTGACAAGACCGGCAGCTACGACATCGTCTGGTACATCGCCATTGCACTGGGTGGGGTGGCGGCGTTGGTCAATCTGCCGATCAAGGAGACGGCCATCGTTCGCGCCCCAGCGCTGCAGGCCGCCTGATGCCATGAAACCGATTGCCAAATGGTCTTTGCTGGGTGCCGCCCTGGTGCTGCTGGCAGCGGTGTTTGCGATGTACGGCCGCCCCGATTTTTTACTGACCCTGTCCAACCAGATCTGGGGCTGCTTTTGAACTCGCACGCAACAGGCACGCCGTCTGACTGGGTTGTGCGCTGGACGCCTCTGGCCGCCCCGCAGGGCACGGTATTGGATGTGGCGTGTGGCGCGGGTCGGCACATGGCGTGGTTTGCCGAACAAGGCTTTCGGGTCACCGGTATCGACCGCAATCCAGCGGCCGCAACCGCTGCCAACGCGTTTGGCCAGGTGGTCGTGGTTGACATTGAAAATGCTGCCTGGCCCTTGCTGTACAAGGCTATGCCGCTACAGTTTGATGTGCTGGTGGTCACCAACTACCTGTGGCGCGCGCTGTTTCCAACGCTGCTGGCCAGCGTCAAGCCAGGTGGCGTGCTGCTGTACGAAACCTTTGCGCTCGGCAATGAAACCGTGGGCAAACCGTCGCGTCCTGATTTTTTATTGTGTCCGGGTGAACTACTGCAGTTGTGCCAGGGCTTCAGAGTGGTCGCCTTTGAAGACGGCTTTGTCGATGCACCGGCGCGTTTTGTGCAGCGCATTGCTGCCATCGCCCCAGGCGCGCCAGCCAGCCAAGGTGTTGCGCCGAGGCGCTATCCGCTCTCGCTAAAATCAACCCTCTAAATCTTTTGCAGCAAAAACCCATGGCCTACCAACGCATCACCGGCAGCATCGTTGCCCTCGTCACCCCCATGTTGCCCGACGGCAGCGTCGACTATCCCGCCTTGCGCAAGCTGGTCGATTGGCATATTGAGCAGGGCACCGACTGCATCGGCGTTGTCGGCACCACGGGTGAATCGCCCACCGTCAGCGTGCAAGAGCACTGCGAAATCATTCGCGTCGCGGTAGAGCAGGCGGCAGGGCGAAAGCCCATCATGGCCGGCTGCGGCGCCAACTGCACCGCCGAGGCCATCGAACTGGCCAAGTTCGCTAAAAAAGTCGGTGCCGACTGCCAGTTGCAGGTGGTGCCCTACTACAACAAGCCCACGCAAGAAGGCCAGTATCTGCACTTCAAGGCGATTGCCGAAGCGGTCGACCTGCCGGTGATTCTGTACAACGTACCCGGCCGCTCGGTCGCAGACATGGCACACAACACCGTCCTGCGCCTGGCGCAGGTGCCCGGCATTGTGGGCATCAAGGAAGCCACCGGTGACATCGGACGCGCCCAATGGTTGATTCGTGAAACGCCGCAAGACTTTGCCGTCTATTCGGGCGATGATCCCACTGCGGTGGCCCTCATGCTCTGCGGAGGTCAGGGCAACATCAGCGTCACCGCCAACGTGGCGCCGCGGCTGATGCACGAGTTGTGCATGGCAGCGATTGCCGGTGATGTCAAACGTGCCATGGACCTCCAGTTCAAGCTGATGCCCTTGCATAAAAATCTGTTTGTCGAAGCCAACCCGATCCCCGTCAAATGGGCGGTCGCGCGGCTGGGGCTCAGTGGGGGCGCGCTGCGCCTGCCCCTGACGCCGCTGACGCCTGCCAATGAACCGGTGGTGGAAACCGCCATGCGCGCCGTGGGTCTGCTCTAATCGATTGTTATATCTTGCTGTTGTCTTAAGGATTATTTGTGAACCCACTTTCCCGCTTCGCCCTGCTGGGCCTGACGATCACGCTGGGCGCCTGCTCGGTGCTCCAGGGTGACAAGATCGACTACAAAAGCGCCGCGGTCAAGACGCCGTCGCTCGAAGTCCCACCCGATCTGACCCAGTTGTCCAAAGACAGCCGCTACAACGTGCCGGGCGCTGCGGTGACCGCGTCGGGCTACCAGGTCGGCCAGGCCAACGCCGCCGTCGTGCCCACAGCTACAGCCAGCCTGGGGGACGTTCGTATTGAACGCTCGGGCACACAACGCTGGCTGGTGATCAGCCGCGGCGCCGACAAGCTGTGGGAGCCGGTCAAGGACTTCTGGATTGAAAACGGCTTTCTACTGGCGCAGGAGCAATCCAACCTGGGCATCATGGAGACCGACTGGGCAGAAAACCGGGCCAAACTTCCGCAGGACTTCATCCGCAACACGCTGGGCAAGGTGTTTGATTCGTTGTATTCGACCGGCGAGCGCGACAAATTTCGCACCCGGCTGGAGCGCAATGAAGCTGGTGGCACCGACATCTTCATCAGCCACCGCGGCATGATCGAGGTCTACAACTCTACCGCCAAAGACCAGACAGTGTGGCAACCGCGCCCGGCTGACCCCGAACTGGAAGCCGAATTTTTGCGTCGTCTGATGGTCAAGCTCGGTGTCACTGAAGAGCAATCCAAGGCCTTGATCGCCTCGGGTGTCGCCAAAGACAGCTCCCGTCTGAGCAGTGTCAACGGGCAACCTGTGGTGCAGTTGGAGGACGGCTTTGACCGTGCCTGGCGCCGCGTAGGCCTCTCACTGGACCGCACCAATTTCACCGTCGAAGACCGTGACCGCAGCAAAGGCGTTTATTTTGTCCGCTACGTCGCACCCAACCCAGACAAAGCCGAACCAGGCTTTTTCGGCAAGTTGTTCGGTTCGTCCAAGGCTGACAACAAGCCACAAAAATTCAAGGTTTCGGTGACAAGCCAGGGCAGCGCTTCGGTGGTTTCGATCCATAACGCTGATGGCTCTGCGTTGCCAGAGGCTGATGCCAAGCGCATCATGACCGTACTGGCCGACGACCTGAAGTAGCACGCGTCAGAGCAGGCTGGCGATGGAGCGTCCCACGTCTTGCGTGCGGGCGCTGCCACCCATATCTGCTGTGCGTGGCGCACCACTGGCGGGTTGCAGATAGCGCTCGATGGCCGACATGATGGCATCGTGCGCTGCGCGGTGACCCAAGAAGTCGAGCATCAGCGCGCCACTCCATATCTGGCCAATCGGGTTGGCTTTTTGCTGCCCGGCAATGTCGGGCGCCGAGCCGTGCACCGGTTCAAACAGCGACGGGAATTTGCGCTCAGGATTGAGATTGGCACTCGGCGCAATCGCAATCGTGCCGGTGCACGCTGGCCCCAAATCGCTCAAGATGTCACCAAACAAATTGCTCCCCACCACCACGTCAAAGAAGTCGGGGCGCTGTACAAAATGCGCGGTCAGGATGTCGATGTGAAACTTGTCCACCCGCACGTCAGGGTACTGTTTGGTCATCTCAACCACGCGCTCGTCCCAATACGGCATGGTGATGGCAATGCCGTTGGATTTGGTCGCGCTGGTGAGGTGTTTTTTGGGGCGCGACTGCGCCAGCTCGAAGGCAAACTTCAGCACCCGGTCGACCCCCACGCGTGACATCACGGTTTCTTGCAGCACGATCTCGCGCTCGGTGCCGGCGTACATGCGCCCGCCGATGCTGGAGTATTCGCCCTCGGTGTTCTCGCGCACGATGACCATGTCAATTTCACCGGCCTGGCGCGCGCTGCCATCACGGCGCACCACCGGGCAGGTGATGCCTGGCATGAGGCGCGCCGGGCGCAGGTTGATGTATTGGTCAAACTCGCGGCGGAACTGCAACAGCGAACCCCACAGCGACACATGATCCGGTATTTTTTCAGGCCAGCCTACCGCGCCAAAATAAATCGCATCATGGCCGCCAATCAGCTCTTTCCAGTT
>PFKL01000142.1 GCA_002784245.1 Comamonadaceae bacterium CG_4_10_14_3_um_filter_60_75 | reverse complement strand
GGCAGTGGCGCGCAATTTGTCACGCTGTCCAACAACGCGTCTGAGGGCTTTGTCAAACTGCTGGGCGAACAAGGGCGCGGCGTGATCGTGACCCAGGTATTTCCGCAAAGCTTCAGCTACACGCTGGTCAAAGACGCCACCCAGTTGGCCAAGGCCAACGGTTTGGCTGTGCTCAGCCCGGCCATGCTTGAGGGGTACGCCTCGGCCAAAGTGCTCACCGAGGCGCTGCGCCGCAGTGGCCCCAAACCGACCCGGGAAAAACTGCTCACCACGCTTGAAAATTTCATTTATGACATCGGCGGACTGGAAGTCTCCTATAGCAATTCCGACCACACCGGTCTGGATTTTGCCGATCTGTCAATCATCACGGTAGATGGCAAGTTCAGGCGTTGAGGCAGGCCTGCACAAAGAATCACGCCGACGACGGCACAACTGACAGGCCACCCCGCTGGCCGCCGTCGCCATCAGGCGCGCAGCCCGTTGTGCAGCTCCACCAGTGCCAGCGTGATCTTGTGGCTGGGGTCGAGGTAAATCATCGGGCGCGACTGCTCGTGCGACTCGCGGATGCGCACTGACGACGGCAGGTAGGGTTGCAGCACCGGCAAGCCTTCTTCAATGAGTTCGGCCACCATGCGCTGCGGCAGGTTAGCGCGCGGCTGGAACTGGTTGACGACAATGCCGTCGACTTGCAGTTCGGGGTTGTGGTCGGCACGGATTTCGTTGACGTTTTCCAGCAGCGCGTAAAGCGCCTGGCGCGAAAAGCTGTCGCAATCAAACGGGATCAGGCAACCGGTGGCGCCAATCAGCGCAGCCCGGGTGTAAAAGTTCAGCGCCGGTGCGGTATCGATGTAAATGCGGTCGTAGGTATCGGCCAACTGCTTGAGCGCCTCGCGCAGCTTGTAGATTTTTTGCCGCGACTCGAGCTTGACAACAAGCTCGTTGAGCGCCGGGCTTGAGGGCATCAGGTCGAGATTCTCAAACGGTGTTTCCACCACATATTCGGTTGGCGCCACAGTGCGAAAGCTATAGCTCAGCGTTTGCTCAAAAAAATCGGCGGCGGTGGGTTGGTCTTTGGTGGCAAAAGCACCCAGCAGGTAGCTGGTGGAATTGCCTTGCGGGTCGAGGTCAATGACCAGCGTGCGCAAGCCCTGGCTGGCGCTGATGGCGGCCAGATTGCAGGTGATGGTGGACTTGCCAACGCCCCCTTTTTGATTGAACACGACGATCGGCATGAGAGACTCCTTTTTCTAGCAAACAAATAGCAACAGAAGCCTGATTGTCTTTTAAATTTGCTGCAGGTTCGCCACGGCGGGTGCGATTCAAAGTGAGGTGGTCTCTCGAGAAATCACCACATGACGCTAAACCCGGCACAGCGACCGGGTGACACGTAGCAAAGCGCACCGCCCGGCTGATTCATCAACTACCGCCCTGTCTGCATTGGCCCAGCATCTCATCCTCACTGTTTTGAATCGCACCCGCAATGACGGGAAGCTCTGTCATGATTTTCGGAATCATCAACAATCATCAGTTAAATCTGATTTAAAAATCAATTTATTTGAATTTTCATGATGAATAAGCGTGCCTATAGTTCAGCCCATCGCATCACCACAACCGGAGACAACCCATGGATCAATCCAACCGATACGCTGACCTGAGCCTCAAGGAAGAAGACCTGATTGCCGCTGGCAACCACATCCTGGTCGCCTACAAAATGGCCCCAAAAACCGGCTTGGGCTACCTGGAGGCGGCAGCCCACTTTGCCGCCGAGTCTTCCACCGGCACCAATGTCGAAGTGTCCACCACCGACGACTTCACCCGCGGTGTCGACGCGCTGGTGTACTACATCGACGAAGCCACCGAGGACATGCGCATCGCGTTTCCGCTGGAACTGTTTGACCGCAACGTGCTCGACGGCCGCTTCATGCTGGTGTCGTTTTTGACGCTGACGATTGGCAACAACCAGGGCATGGGCGACATCAAGCATGCCAAGATGATCGACTTTTACATGCCCCCGCGCGTGGTGCAAATGTATGACGGCCCGGCCAAAGACATCACCGACCTGTGGCGCATTCTGGGTCGCCCGGTGAAAGACGGCGGCTACATTGCCGGCACCATCATCAAGCCCAAGCTGGGTCTGCGCCCCGAGCCGTTTGCTCAAGCCGCCTACCAGTTCTGGCTGGGTGGCGACTTCATCAAGAACGACGAGCCGCAAGGCAACCAGGTGTTTGCGCCCATCAAAAAGGTGCTGCCGCTGGTGTACGACTCTCTGAAACGCGCCCAGGACGAAACCGGCCAGGCCAAGCTGTTCTCGATGAACATCACCGCCGACGACCATTTTGAGATGTGCGCCCGTGCTGACTTTGCGCTGGAAACTTTTGGCCCGGACGCTGACAAACTGGCCTTTTTGGTTGACGGCTTTGTCGGCGGCCCCGGCATGATCACCACCGCCCGCCGTCAATACCCCAACCAATACCTGCATTACCACCGCGCCGGCCACGGCATGATCACCAGCCCCAGCGCCAAGCGCGGCTACACCGCTTTTGTGCTGGCCAAGATGGCGCGGCTGCAAGGCGCCAGCGGCATTCACGTTGGCACCATGGGCTACGGCAAGATGGAGGGCGAAGGCGACGACAAGGTCATTGCCTACATGATCGAGCGCGACGAGTGCCAAGGGCCGGTTTATTTCCAAAAATGGTACGGCTTGAAGCCCACCACCCCGATCATCTCGGGCGGCATGAACGCGCTACGCCTGCCGGGCTTCTTCAAGAACCTGGGCCACGGCAACGTGATCAACACCGCTGGTGGCGGCGCTTACGGCCACATTGACTCACCCGCGGCCGGCGCGGTATCACTGCGCCAGTCGTATGAGTGCTGGAAAGCCGGTGCCGACCCGATCGAATGGGCCAAAGAGCACAAGGAATTTGCCCGCGCGTTTGAGTCGTTCCCGAAAGACGCCGACTTGTTGTTCCCGGGCTGGCGCGAAAAGCTGGGTGTGCACAAGTAAGCGACCGCGCAACCAGGTGGCCCCCATGAGCGACAAAGCTGAAACCTACCGCATCACCCAAGCGCCGTTCTACCAGCAACAAAGCAACGAGGTCGCGCTGTACGAGGCGGCGTACAACGCCAAGCTGCCGGTCATGGTCAAAGGCCCCACCGGTTGCGGCAAGTCACGCTTTGTCGAATACATGGCCTTCAAACTCGGCAAGCCGCTGATCACCGTGGCCTGCAACGAAGACATGACCGCCTCTGACCTGGTTGGCCGCTACTTATTGGAAGCCAACGGCACCCGCTGGCTTGACGGCCCGTTGGCCACCGCCGCGCGCATCGGCGCCATCTGCTACCTGGACGAAATCGTCGAAGCGCGGCAAGACACCACCGTCGTCATCCACCCGCTGACCGACCACCGGCGGCAACTGCCTTTGGACAAAAAAGGCGAGTTGATCCAGGCGCACCCCGACTTTCAGCTGGTCATTTCTTACAACCCCGGCTACCAAAGCCTGATGAAAGACCTGAAACAAAGCACCAAACAGCGTTTTGTCGGCTTTGACTTTGAATACCCTGCTGCAGACTTGGAAGCATCCATCATCGCTACCGAAACCGGTGTAAACCTGGCCGATGCGGTGCGGCTGGTCAAGGTCGGCACCGCAGCGCGCGCGCTCAAGGGTCATGGCCTGGACGAAGGCATCTCCACCCGGCTACTGGTGTACGCCGCCACGCTCATCAAAGCCGAGGTTGACCCGCTGGATGCCTGCCGCATGGCACTGGTGCGCCCGATCACCGACGACGCCGACATTCGCGCCACACTTGACCACGCCATTGATGCAGTCTTTGGCGACGCCTGACCCGCGCAACACCTCCTGCTGATGGCCCATCCGTCCGATCCGGAGCAACTGCAAGCCTGGCGTGCGCAGTTGGCCTGCGCGTTTGCCTCCATCGACGGCATCTTTGCCGATTGCATGGCCGACGCCTCAGTCAAATTGAGCGCGCAAGGACTGGAAGACTTTCTGGAACAAGCCCGCTTTCTGGGCAAGATGGGCCGCGGCGCGGAGCCGGTACTGATCTTTTTGCAGGAATGGCCCACCATCGCCACGCTGGTCGGAGAAGATACGCTCGACGCGGTCATGGTCGCCATCAAGCGCATCAACAAATCGCCCAACAGCAAAGCCATTGTGCCCTTGCTGCAAAGCCTGGCCGCCGTCAGCCGACGCTTGCCGACACCCGCACAGTTGCAGCATTACCTGGACTTGAGCCTGCAACTGATGGACCGCACCAGTACCTCGATCCACGGTATTCACAAAAGTTACCCCAGCCCGAGTCTGGCGACATTTTTTGAGACCGCACCGCGACTGCTGGACGTGCTCAGCCTGCAAGGTCTGGCCAACTGGGTCACCTATGGCATGCGCAACTACGCGCACCACCCCGAGCAGCAGCGCGAATTTTTCAGCCTGCAAGGCGCCGACAGCCGCGCCGTGCTGCAACGCGAGCGCCACGGCACGCTGTTAATGGATCAGACCCGCGCGCTGGACCTGACCCTGCGCGCGCTATGGCAAATGAGCGACGTGCTGGTGCCCTACGCCACCACGTTTGACGTGCAGCGCGTACCCATGCCGTACTTTGACGCCGATGGCATGCGCCTGCCCGACGTGTACGACGCACGCGCTGGCGTGAGCGGCCTGGACCGTTACCGCGCGGCGCTGGCCCACATGGCGGCACACCGGCGCTGGAGCACCCCGATCTTTGCCGACAACTTCAGCCCGGCACAGCGCCTGGCCATCGAATGTTTTGAAGATGCCCGCGTCGAGTCGCTGGCGTTGCGCCAGTACCCCGGGCTGCGCCGCATTTTCGCGGCGCTGCACCCTGACCCCAAGGAAGGCGCCTGCAACCCGGCCACCCATTCATGCCTGCGCCACCGGCTGGCGATGCTGTCGCGCGCGCTGCTGGTGCCGCCCACGCGTTTTGATCGCCCGCAATTGCAGGAATGGGTGCAGCGTTTTCAGGCGCTGCTGGCGCAAAGCGTTTCCAGCACCGCCGAAATGGCCAGCTTGGCACTGAGTTACCTGGGTAAAACCCGGCTGCAAAGTGACCAGTTGCCCGACACCTGGTTTGCCGACACCGAAGTCGACTACCGCGACGACAACCGGCACCTGTGGCGCTTTCACGAACGCCCGGACGACGACGAAAGCGACGCACCCGCGCAGCCACCACCCGAGCAAGAAATCCCCAAGCTGCCACCGCGCCATTACCCCGAGTGGGACTACACCAGCCAGACGCTGCGACCTGACTGGGTCAGCCTCTATGAGCGCCTGCACCCCAGCGGCAACGCCGGCGACGTGGACGCGCTGCTGGCCAAACACGCGGCGCTTTCCAAGCGGCTCAAGCGTTTGCTGGATTTGCTCAAACCGCAAGACAAAGTACGCCTGCGTTTTCAGGAGGACGGCAGCGAACTCGACCTGGACGTAGCGATCCGCGCGCTGATCGACCTGAAAAGCGGCAATCGGCCCGACGTGCGCGTCAACATGAGCCACACCACCGACGGCCGCAGCATCGCCACCACACTGCTGCTGGACTTGTCCGAATCGCTCAATGAAAAGGCGCGCGGCGCACAGCAAACGGTGCTGCAACTCAGTCAGGAAGCGGTGTCGCTGCTGGCCTGGGCGGTGCAGCAACTCGGTGACCCGCTGGCCATCGCCGGCTTTCATTCCAACACCCGCCACGATGTGCGTTACCTGCACCTCAAAGGGTTCAATGAGCCCTGGAACGACACCGTCAAGGCACGTTTGGCGGCAATGCAAGCCGCGTACAGCACCCGCATGGGCGCGGCGCTGCGCCATGCGGCGCACTCACTGGTCAGCCAGGCAGCGGACAAAAAGCTGCTCTTGGTGCTCACCGACGGCCAACCGGCCGACATCGACGTCAAAGACGAGCAGCTGTTGATTGAAGACGCCAAGGAAGCCGTCAAGGAACTCGACCACCAGGGGATATTTAGCTACTGCATCAACCTGGATGCATCAGCGGACGCCTACGTGAGCACCATCTTTGGCCAGCGCTACACCGTCATCGATAACATTGCCCGCTTGCCCGAGCAATTGCCAAGGCTGTTCATGGCGTTGACACGCTAACGGGCCCTCTCACACGGCCTGGTAAACAACCCGCCCGCCCACCAGCGTGTAGCGCACATGCCCGGGCAACTCATAGCCCGAAAAAGGCGTGTGCTTGCCCTGGCTGCGAAGCGTATCGGCCTGGACTGTCCAGGCCGCTGCCGGGTCAAACACGCACACGTCGCCCAGGCCACCCACGGCCAGATGCCCGGTGCGCCCCTGGCGCGTGCCGATCGCATTGCCCAGCACAGCAGCGGGGGCACAGGTCACGGTGGACAAGGCGCGTTGCAAATCCACACCGCTGTCCTGATGCCACTTGTAGGCCAGGCTCAGCAGCAGCTCCAGCCCGGTCGCACCGGGCTCGCTTTGGGCAAATGGCAAGGCCTTGGCGTCGTCATCCACCGGCGTGTGGTCTGACACCAGCGCGTCGATCGTGCCGTCGGCCAGACCTGCACGTAGCGCGTCGCGGTCGCGTTGCTGGCGCAGTGGCGGGTTCAAGCGGGCGCGGCTGTCAAAGTAACCCACATCGGTGTCGGTCAGGTGCAAGGAGTTGATGCTGACGTCGCAGGACAGCTTCAGGCCATCGGCCTTGGCCTGACGTACCAGTTCCACCCCGGCGGCGCTGCTGATACGGCACAGGTGCACGCGCGCACCGGTGGCACGCATCAGTTCAAAAATGGTGTGCATGGCAATCGTCTCGGCCATTACCGGCACGCCTGAGAGCCCCATGCGGGTGGCCAGTGCGCCGCTGGCGGCCACACCCGTTCCCAGGTACGCGTCCTGCGGGCGCAGCCACACCGCGTAGCCAAAGGTGCTGGCGTATTGCAACGCGCGCTGCACCACCTGGGTATTGGCCAGCGCTACTTCGGCCTGGCTGAAGGCCACACAGCCCGCTTCGGTGAGTTCGACCATTTCGCTGAGCACGTCGCCCTTGAGCCCCTGCGTCAGCGCGCCAAGCGGATAGACGCGCGCCTGCTGCAGCTTCTCGGCGCGAAAACGCAGCATCTCGACCAAGCCCGACTCGTCGAGCACCGGGTCGGTATCGGGCTGGCACACCAGGCTGGTGACGCCACCAGCCATGGCCGCTGCCATTTCAGACTCGAGCATGCGCGCGTGCTCGTAGCCGGGTTCGCGCAGCCGCACCGCCAGGTCAACCAGGCCGGGAAGCACCAAACAGCCGGTGGCGTCAAGTGTCAGCGTTGGGACAAAGCCACTCGGTATGTTTTTGATAGCTACTACCGCGCCATTGGCAAGGGCCAGATCGGCTTTTTCATCAAAACCACTGGCAGGATCGATAACCCGTCCGCCGCGTATCAGAAGTGTTTGGGAAGTGTTCATACGTTGCTACTGTGAAGTAAATGGTTCAGGCGTTGTTGCCCGCCACGATGCTCATGGCCGCCATGCGCACGGCAATGCCGAAAGTGACCTGCGACAGGATCACACTGTGCCCGCCGTCAACCACCGCCGACTCGATCTCGACACCACGGTTGATCGGCCCTGGGTGCATGACGATGGCGTCGGGTTTGGCCCATTGCAGCGTTTGTGGGGTCAGTCCAAAGCTCTTGAAAAATTCCTGGCTCGACGGCAGCAGCGCGCCGCTCATACGCTCGTTTTGCATGCGCAGCATGATGACCACATCACACCCCTTGATGCCCTCTTGCAAGGTGTGGCAAACGCGCACACCCATGGGGGCCAGGTCGGATGGCACCAGCGTCTTCGGACCAACCACGCGTACATCCGGACAACCGAGCGTGGTCAAGGCGTGAATGTCGGAGCGCGCCACGCGCGAGTGCAACACGTCGCCGACGATCGCCACACTCAGCTGGGTAAAGTCTTTCTTGAAGTGGCGAATGGTGTACATGTCGAGCAAGCCCTGCGTCGGGTGGGCGTGGCGGCCGTCACCAGCGTTGACCACATGCACGTGCGGCGCGACGTGCTTGGCGATCAGGTAGGGAGCACCCGATTCGCTGTGACGCACGACAAAAATATCGGCCGCCATGGCGCTCAGGTTCGCTACCGTGTCGAGCAGCGTTTCACCCTTGGACGAGGACGACTTGGCGATGTCGAGGTTGATGACGTCGGCGCTAAGACGCTTGGCGGCAATCTCAAACGTGGTGCGGGTGCGCGTGGAGTTTTCAAAAAACAGGTTGAACACGCTTTTACCGCGCAGCAGCGGTACTTTCTTGACCTCGCGGTTGCCGACCGAGACAAAGTTGCTGGCGGTATCGAGCACCTGGTTGAGGATGTCCCTGGGCAGGCCCTCGGTGGTCAGCAGGTGGATGAGTTCGCCGTTTTTGTTGAGCTGGGGGTTGTGCTTGGAGAGCATGGTCTAGCGTTCTTTCACGTTGAAACTGAGTTGGCCGGCGTCGTTGCGCGCCAGCGACAAAGACTGGTTGGCCGGCAGGCTGATGCGCGCCGCGTACACATCGGGCTGGATCGGCAGCTGCCGCCCGCTGCGGTCGACCAGCACCGCCAGTTTGACGCTGGCCGGGCGGCCAAAATCGAACAATTCGTTGATGACGGCGCGAATGGTGCGTCCGGTAAACAGCACGTCATCGACCAGCACGATGTGCGCCTCGTTCACATCAAACGGAATCTGCGTTTGCACCGACGCGGTCATGCCGCGGCTGGAAAAATCGTCGCGGTGCATGGCCGACGAAAGGATGCCCATCGGCAAGCGCGAGCCCAAGTCGTGCTGCAGCCGTTCGGCCAGCCAGACGCCGCCCGAGGTGATGCCCACCAAGTGCATGTCAGGCTTGTAGAGGGTGCGCACACGCTCGGCCAGGTCGCTGTACAGCGCCTCGGCATTCAGTGCCAGTTGGCTCATGGAAGACTCCTTAAAAATTGTTCCAGAATGATGCAGGCGGCCGCCGCGTCGGCGTCGCGCGCGCCGGCCGACAAGGCCTCGGTGGTGGTATAGCGCTCATCCACCTCAAACACCGGCAAGTTGAAGCGTCCGTGCAACTGACGCGCAAAGCGCCGGGCGCGCAGCGTGTTCTCATGGGCGGCGCCGTCAGGGTGAAACGGCACGCCCACTACCAGCGCGTCGGGCTGCCAACTGGCGAGTTGCTCGGCAATTTTGGCAAAGCGTGCGTCACCTTGGGCCGAGATGGTGCCTTGCGGCTGCGCGGTTCGCAGCAGCCTGTTGCCGACGGCGAACCCGGTGCGTTTGACGCCAAAGTCCAGCGCGAGGAAAGTCTGGCAGGAATTTGCTACTACAGCAATAGCTGTATCCGCTTTATCCGAAAGGGCTACAGCATGATTTGGCATGATCAGGCGTGCCCCGCATCCGACGCCAGCATCCAGGCTTCCAGCCCCAGCAACTTCAGGGCTTGGGGGTAGCGTTCGGGCACCGGGGTGTCAAAAATCAGCCGCGGATCCGCCGGCACCGTCAACCAGCTGTTGTCGCCCAACTCGTCTTCAAGTTGGCCCTCGCCCCACGCCGAATAGCCCAACGACACCATCACCTTGCGTGGGCCAGCGCCGGTGGCCATGGCTTCGAGCACATCACGTGAGGTGGTCATCTCCAGCCCGCCCGGAATCGCCATCGTCGACGAATAAACCGGGTGGCTCGGCTGCGCATCCTGGGCGAAGGTCGCCTCGTGCAGGACAAAGCCGCGCTCAGTCTGCACCGGGCCACCAAAAAATACCAGCGCTTGCGCGAGATCGTCGCGCGCCAGCGGCAGATCAATCTTGTCAAACAGGTTTTTGAGCGAAATCTCACAGGGCTTGTTGATGACCAGGCCGAGCGCGCCACGCGCGCTGTGTTCGCATAAATAAACGACACTCTGGGCAAAGAGATCGTCCTGCAAACCCGGCATCGCGATCAAAAAATGATTCGTCAGATTGGTGGATGCAGAATCAGCCGACATGGGTGAATTTTAACGATGAACATGAACACTGAATTTGAATCTGGATTGATGTGGTTCCGCCGCGACCTGCGCAGCACCGATAACGCCACGCTGCACCAGGCGTTGTCGCGCTGCCGCCAGGTGCACTGCGTTTTTGTCTTTGACCGCGAGATTCTGGATGCACTGCCGCGCGTCGACCGCCGGGTGGAATTTATCCGCGAATCGCTGGCGGAACTCGACGCGACGCTACGCGCCGTAAGCGCCAACGCGCAAGCAGGGCTGATCGTGCGCCACGGCAACGCCTGCGACGAGGTGGTCGCACTGGCACACGCTCTCGGCGTGCAGGCAGTCTTTGCCGGGCGCGACTACGAGCCGCAGGCCGTGCAGCGCGACGGTGCTGTCACCTGTGCCCTGCAAAACTGCGGTATCACCTTTGAAACCTGCAAAGACCATGTAGTGTTTGAAGGCCGGGAAATCCTGACGCAAAGTGGCACGCCGTATGGCGTCTTCACGCCCTACAAGAACAACTGGCTGGCGCATGTGGGCCCGCAGCAGTTGCAGCACTTCGACAGCTCGGCGCTGGCCAACCGCCTTGCCGCACGGCCACAGCCGTATCAAAAAGATGTACCCACCCTGGCCGAGATCGGCTTTCAGGCCAGCAACCTGGCCACCCTGAAGATTCCGACCGGCATGGCGGGTGCGCGTGCGCTGTTTGACAACTTTTTTGAACGCATGGACGATTACCATGCCACGCGGGATTTTCCGGCCATCAAGGGACCAAGCTACCTGGGCGTGCATCTGCGCTTTGGCACCGTGTCGGTGCGGCGCCTGGCAGCCACTGCGCTACAGCGCCAAATTGAAGGCAGTCCGGGCGCCGCGGTCTGGCTGGGCGAGCTGATCTGGCGCGATTTTTATGCGGCCATTCTGGCGAACTTTCCGCATGTGGCGCAGCAGGCGTTCAAGCCTGAGTACGACGCCATTGCCTGGGACAGCGGCCCCCAGGCCGACGCCCTGTTTGCCGCCTGGTGCAGCGGTCAAACCGGCTACCCGCTGGTCGACGCGGCCATGGCGCAGATCAACCAGACTGGTTACATGCACAACCGCCTGCGTATGGTGGTGGGCAGCTTTCTGGTCAAAGACCTGGGGCTGGACTGGCGCTGGGGCGAGCGCTACTTTGCGCAGCAACTCAACGATTTTGATTTGTCAGCCAACAACGGCGGCTGGCAATGGGTGGCGTCCAGCGGCTGCGACGCACAGCCTTACTTTCGCATCTTCAACCCGGTCAGCCAGAGCGAGAAGTTTGACCCGCAGGGCAAATTCATCCGGCGCTACCTGCCGCAACTGTCAGGCTTAGGCGACAAAAGCATTCACGCACCCTGGACCGCCAAACCGCTCGAACGACAAGCCGCCGGTGTCCGCTTGGGGGACAACTACCCACAACCCATCGTGCTGCACGACGCCGCCCGCACGCACACCCTGGCACGCTACGCGGTGGTCAAAAAACCGCTCGCGACCTGATGGGACTCAGGCATCCGCCGTGACAACGCAATAGCTGCGCACCAAGCCGATCAGTTCGTCTTCCGGATACGGTTTGCCCAGGTAATGGTCAACCTGCAACTCACGCGCGTAGTCGCGGTGCTTCTGGGCAATGCGCGAGGTGATCATGATGACCGGCAGGTCTTTCAGGTTGGCGTCGGCGCGGATATTGCGCACCAGGTCAAAGCCGTCCATGCGCGGCATCTCAATGTCGGTCAGCACCACAGACGGTTTTTCAAGCGCCAGCTGTTCCAGCGCCTGCAGACCATCAGACGCCAACGCGACCCGAAAACCTTCGCGCTTGAGCAGGCGCTGGGTGACACGACGCACGGTAATCGAGTCATCGACCACCAAAACCAACGGCAGCTGGTTGGCCACAGCAGGCTGAACTTCCAGCGTGCCTGGGCCGCAAGGGGCTGCGACAAAGGCACGCGCCTGATCACCGTAGGCCACCGAAAGCGCGACCATGTTGTAGATCAGCACCACCGCGCCTGAGGCCAGCATCGACATACCCGCCAGACCCGGCAAACGCGACAGCTGCGGGCCGAGGTTTTTAACCACCACTTCCTGGTTGCCCAGCACTTCATCGACATGCACTGCAACATGCTGGCCCGCGCTGCGGAAGATGCCCACCGACGCCGTCTTGCCCTGCAACTCAGCGCTGCGCGTAGACGTTTGCAGCAAGGCACCTGACCAGAAAAATGGCAGTGCAGCACCGTTGTATGAAAAGTTGCCACTGGCATAAGCAGCGTCCAACTCGGCGCTCGGTACACGTCGCACCAACTCCACCAGGCTGGCGGGCACACCCATGACCATCTCACCGCAGCGAAACAAGACGATCTGGTTGACCGCGGTGGTCAGCGGCATCACCAGCTTGAACTGGCTGCCGCGCCCAGACTGGGTGCTGACCTCAATACGGCCGCCCAGGCTGTTAACCTCGGACCGCACCACGTCCATGCCAATCCCGCGGCCAGCCATTTCGCTGACCTCGGATGCAGTGGACAAACCCGAGGCAAAGATCAGATTGGCCACCTGCGCATCGCTCAGGGTCTGATCCGCAGTGATGAGGCCGCGCTCAAGCGCCTTGGTGCGGATGCGCGTCAAATCCAGTCCGGCACCGTCGTCGGTGAAAGTGACCGCCACGTCGTTGCTCTGCTGCTCGACACTGACAGTGATCACGCCACCCGCGGGTTTACCGGCCTCCTGACGCACCGCAGCGCGCTCGATGCCATGACCTACGGCGTTGCGCAAGATGTGCTCGAATGCCGCGACAACGCGCTCGAGCACGCCACGGTCAAGTTCAAGGGCGCCGCCATGGATCTCCAGCTTGACCTGTTTGTCAAAGTCTTTGCAGGCTTGACGAACAACGCCAAACAAGCGCTCGGCAATACTGTCAAACTCGACCATGCGCGTGCGCAGCAAAAAGCGCTGCAGCTCGCGCGTCTGGCGCGCCTGGGCGATCAGGTCGTCTTCCACACCAGCCACCGTTTGCTGCAAATTGCGTTGCAAGGTAGCCACGTCATGCACCGACTCGGCCATCATCCGGGTGAGTTCTTGCACCCGGGTGAAGCGGTCAAATTCGAGCGGATCAAAGCCTTGCGCCACGTCTTTGGTTTGCGCCAGGCGCGACTGCATCTGCGATTCGGACTGCACCTCGATATCACGCAGCTGCGCACGCAAACGCTCCAGGTTGGTGCTGAGTTCGTCCAGGGAACCGCGTAACTGGCCCAGCCGCGCTTCAAGCCGCGAGCGGGAAATCATCACCTCGCCAGCCTGATCGACCATGCGGTCGACCAGTTGCGACTTCACCCGAATCGTCTGGCCCGAACTGCGGTGAACCGGAGCAGCGGGAGTAACAAGCGATGGGGCGGGCGTGGCCCAGACCGATACCTTTTGCTCCTCTTCGATCGGCAGAGCCGGTGCAGAAACCCCGGCAGCGAATTCCTCTGGCAGGGGCGCGGTCACCGCGCTGGCCTCAGGCAACACCAACGCGTCCAGCGGCGTCGCCCGCAGCTTTTCAAAACACGCGTTGATGGCATCAAACCGCGCCATCACCGGATCGAGCTGGCCGCTCTGCACGGCCTGCGGGTCAATCCCCTGGACGGCAGATTCCATGCGGTGCGCCATCTCACCCAGGCGCATGGCACCGCTCAGACGCGCACTGCCCTTGAGGGTGTGGAGCAAGCGCAACGCCTCCTGGCGTGCACCCAGGTTGTCGGGTCGCGCGCACCACTGCCGCAAAGCACCCCCCAACTGCGGCAGCAATTCCAGCGCCTCTTCTTCAAAGATCGGAAACAAGTCAACATCGAGGGCGTCGACCGCCTCAATTTCTTCTTCGCCCGCCAGTACCAGCGGCGCTGGCGGCTCGACGACATCGGCTGGTACCGGGACAAGGTCGGCCACCTGCGACGGTGTCGCCTGTTCATCCGGCCAAGCCTCAGGCAGCGACTCCTGCGTCGAAAAATCAGTCTCGAGAATCGCCTGCAACGCAGCAACCAGCTCGACATCGGGCTCCTTGAGGAAACCAGCGGCAAACTGATGCAGTAAACGGCGGATATCTTCAGCCACATTGACAAACAGCCGGGCATGCTCGGCCAGACCGATTGTGCCCAGCCGGGTGTGTTCCATCGCGTGCTCAAAGGTACGCGCCAGCCCGGACAAAGCGGTAAAGCCGACGGTCGCCGAACTGCCCGCCAGCGAGTGCGCCAGCGCCACCGGCGACTCGGGTACCGGTTGATTCAATTCCAGCGACCACTCGGTCAACTCGGTCAGCAGTCGCCGCGACCATTCGTCGGCCTCGTTCAGGTAGACGTTATAAAGCGCAATACCAATGCGCAAGGAACCGATCAACTTGATCTGGTCATCTGGGGTCTGCTCCTGTGGCTCGGAAGATTCAGGCTCTGGCGCAAGCGCAGTTTCTGGTTTGGGTGGCAGGGCCTGCAGAGCGGGCGCTGCAGACGCGGGCGCCAGCGGATCCTCAATGGACAACGCAGCGGGCGCCACGTCCTCTGGGACGTTTTCAGGCACAGGTTGGGCAGGAACCGGGGCAGCGCCAAAGTCACCAAAATCACTCAACAACGTTTCAGCGAAATCTCGCGCCTTGGTATCGACAAAATCATGGATCAGGGTTGGCGAAAAATCTTCACCACCCGCTTGTGCAGCCACCTCAGCCACCGGCTCAGGCGCCATTTCGTCAACGACCTCGGGCACGACATCGGCAACCGGCGCTGCCAGAGGCTCTGATGTCTCCTCTGACGCCACTGTTGGCGTCACGGCGGGCAGTTCGTCGACCACCAGTGGCGACGCAGCCAACGGTTCGCACGCATACGGGGGCTGACCAGGCTCACGCGCCAGGTCGAGGCAAACTTCATCGAGTCGCAAACTGTCGGCAACGCGCACAAACGGCTGCGCTCGCCAGGCATCATCGGCATCCATGGCGATCGCCTCAACCCACCCGGAAAAGCTCTCCAGCGCCTGTTGCGACGTCTTGAGAATATCGGCAGAGATCGGTCTCTGTTGCGGCAACCAGGCGTTGAGCAATTGTTCCAAAGCCCAGGCGGCTTCGCCAAATTCGGTCAACCCGACCATGCGCGAACTGCCCTTGAGCGTGTGGTATGCACGGCGTAGCCCGGTCTGCAATTCAAAATCTGCGTTGTTCGCGTGCAGCGCCGCCACGTTCTCCAGGCCGGCCTTGACAACCTCGCGCGCTTCTTCAAGGAAGATCGAGCGCAGTTCAATGTCGTCATCATCGTCGTCGACAACGGCCGCGGGTGCAGCGACAGGCGCACCCACCGGCTGTACAAGCGCAGCAGCTAGCGGTGCCAGCGGGTCAACGGTCAGTGCATCGGCCGCAGCGCTCTCCGGCGCTGGGTCAGACACCCCTGGTACAGGCTCATTGGACGCAGCGGCCACCGGTTCGGCGGTCGGTACAGCCTTCTGGATACCCATCAAGGAGCGAAACTCACCGAGTTCGTCGTCATAAACAAACAGCTTCTTGGCCATTTCACGCTGATAACTCAGCATGTCGATCAGGAACCCCATCGTGCCCAAGCTGTTGCCCAGCTTTTCGAATGCGGCGGTGCGAGCCGCATCGCCTTCAAAACCATCGATCAGCAAACGCTCCACACCATCGCGCATCCGCAGCGCGGCGACAGCGGCCTGATCCAGCCCCAACACCGAAAAAACGCCGCGCATCTGCGACAGGCGCCCAGGGACTTCCTGCAGCGGCAGCTTTTCTTCAGGCCGACGGAAATAGGTGTCGAGCGCCGCCTCGACCTCACCCAAGGTGGTGCGCAACTCGTCGACCACGCTGCCCATGACCTGCCGGTCACTGACGCGCCGGTAGAGTTCCTGCATCCAGGGATCCAGCGGCTCGGGCAAGCCGCCGGCCATGACGTGGTCGAGCCGTTGCGCCAGGCGCACGCCGCGTTCCACCGTCTGGCTGCTGTCGGGGTCCATGTCTTCGTAGGCCGCTTCCAGATAGAGGACGGCAGTAGCCACTTCCATTGCCACCGACGCTTCTGGCGCCTTGCCCGCACGCACCACACCATCGAGGGCGCGCGTCAGGGCGGCTGCAAATTCACGGTTCTCCGGATGCAGCTTGACCACCGAATCTGCAACCAGGCCAAACTGATCAACTGCGGTCTTGATGCGCCCAACGTCGCCCCCCGACAGGGTTGACCATGTTTCAGCCGCAGCCGCGACCCGCTTGCGCGCCTGCGCCAGCACCGTTGGATCAAAGCGGCCGAACTGGGGTTTTTGATAATCAACCCGGGTTTCGCTCTCAACCCCGTACGCATGTTGCACCGCACGCAAAGTGGATGCTGTCTGTGCTGCGCTTGGCACAGCCTGGGCGCAAAAGAACAGCAGGTCGCGTACCAACTGCTCGGAAATATCACCCTGACCACGCGCCAGGTTGCGATACTGCAACAAAATATGCGACGCCGCCCGTTTGATGTACAGGTCCGAAGCGCACAGACCAAGTGCAATTGCTTCAAAAAAAGCCGCCGAAACCATCCAGAAAACGCGGGGGTTGACGTCTACCTGATGCGCGGCAAAACCCAGACTGATGTCGCGCATGGCCAGGGCTGATGCTGGTTGGCCGGTTTTGACAACATTCAACACAAAACCGTCTACCCGTGTACGTACCGAGGAGTCATAGGACAGCGGCAGCGTACCGCCTGGCACATCGACATTGATCCAATGCCAGTCGTAGGCCCACAGGTCGGCCGGATGAATCCGGTCGGCGGCGGTCAGGTCAAGAATGTTGCGGTACTGTGGAAACAGCGCCACCGAAGAAAATTTCTTGCCCTTGAGGATGGCTTCCAGATAGTCGGTCAGTGCAAAACTGGCGTGCTCGACACGCAGCGCCGCGTCATCGCTGCAAAACTCGGGCTTCTGTACAAACTTCTGTACCAACGCTTCCATCGCGCGCAGCATGCGCGCAGGCACTTCAAAACCAACCATCTCCAGCGCGCCCACCGCTTGGTGCAATTGCTGACGGGCAATGCGCAGGTGGCTAGCGTCGAGTGCGGCAATATCCGAACCACGCGACAACTCCGCATCGCGGACAAAACGCCGCAAGGCCATGTTGGCCGAATCGAGTGACTTGCGCAATTCATCGAGCACCCAGGCCAACGGCCCAAGATCCGGCTCAAGGTTTGCGCTCTCAACGGTGGGTGCAACAGGTAGCATGAATCAGTCACTCAGGTGCGTTGCAGGACAAGCCGATCAGGCAATGCGGAATCGGGCTACCGATTGCCGCAGTTCTTCAGCCACTTTGGAAAGCTCACGTACCTGCGCAGCGGTAGAGCGGGTACCTTCGCCGGTTTGCTCGGTCACGGCAAAAATATGCTGGATGTTTCCGGCAACGTCATTGGCCATGTTGGCTTCGCGAGACGTAGACGCCGAAATCTGCTCGATCAGGTCAGCGAGCCGGCGTGACACTTCGTCGATCTCGCTCAATGCAGCGCCGGCGTTATCTGACAGTCGGGCCCCTTCGACCACGCCTTGCGTGGAGCGCTCCATGGCACCAACCGCGTCTTGCGTGTCGGTTTGAATCGCCTTGACCAACGCTGCAATCTGCCGCGTGGCATCGGCCGAGCGCTCGGCCAGGCGCTGCACTTCTTCGGCCACCACCGAGAAGCCACGTCCGGCTTCACCGGCTGAGGCTGCCTGGATCGCAGCGTTGAGCGCCAGCACGTTGGTTTGCTCGGTAATGTCAGAAATCAGCTCGGTGATTTCGCCAATCTCCTGCGAAGACTCGCCCAGACGCTTGATGCGCTTGGACGTATCCTGAATCTGGTCGCGAATAATGTTCATGCCGCCAATGGCATCCTGCACCGCTTTCAGGCCAGTTTCAGCAGCCTGCAAGGAGGTGCGCGCCACGTCGGCCGACTGCTGCGCCTGCGCCGACACCTGGTTGATACGTTGCGCCATATCGACCACCGATCGCCCGGTCTCACGGATTTCGTGCAGCTGTTCATTGGAAGCCGCCAGCAGCTCGGTCGAAGTGATGTCAACTTCAGCCGTGGTGGAGGCGACTTTGGCGGCCGAGTTCTGCACGTTACCCACCAGCGCGCGCAGCTCTTCCACCGTGTAGTTCACCGAGTCGGCGATGGCACCGGTAATGTCTTCGGTCACGGTGGCCTGCTGCGTCAGATCGCCCTCAGCCAGGCTTTGCAGTTCATTCATCAGCCGCAAAATCGCTGCCTGGTTGCCGTCATTGACCCGCTTGGCTTCTTGCTCCAGGCGCTGCGCTTCCCGACGCTGCAGGTCCGCCCTGGCCTGGCGCTGCCGACTGTCTAGCAACTGGACGTATGACAAGCCAGCGGCACTGGTCAAGGCCAGCACTGCCGCCAGCACCAGCGCCGCCAGCACCAGGCCTGACAAGCCCGCCTGGCCGGACAGGCTAACCTGCAATTGCTCAAGGTCTTTTCGCAGGCCTTCGCTGTCAGCCAGAATCGATACCTGCGCCTCACGCGCTGACACCAAGCCTTGCAAGTTACCCAGAATCGCACCCGCCTGGGTGCGGGTTTGCTCGTAAAGCTTGATCAAGGCGATGAGTTGCTCGCGCGTTTGCGCATCCTTGGCGCCTGCAAGCCGGAGTTCAGCGCTGCCGTCGAGCAAGCCTTGGGCAATGTCCTTGAAGGAATTCAAATCCTTGCCCAACAGGAAAACCGCCTCGGGGCTGACCCCTTCAACTGTCAAAAATTCGTTGGACGATTTGCCAATGCGCTGCGTCAACATGACCAACTGCCCTGCCGCCGAGATTTCGCTCGCCGGCGCGTTTTGCTGCAGCTTGAGCGACGAAATGCTCTCCGCAATTTCCAACAAGTCCGAGGACTGGCGGTTAATCAAGCGCAAGGCCGAACCGACCTGCGTCAGAATGGCTTGTTGCCCCATGACCACCGCCGCACTCTTCCCGGCCCGGTCAACCATTGGCATCGCCTTGTCGAGCGGCGGTGCAAATTCTGCCCCCAGCGCTTTTATGTTCAAGCTGGCGTCACCCTTTTGTAGTCCGCGCGCCGACTGCGTCAGGATTTTTGCGCTCTCGGCCACGTCCGCAAACGCCTTGGCATCACCAACGAGCGCCTGCGTCACCGACTTGGCCAGGCGCTGCGACTGCATCAGCGACTGCCCCACCGCACCCAACTGCTGCGCGCTGGTTTCGTTGGCATTCAAGCCGACCAAGGTGGCAATCACCAGCACCACCAAGGACGCACCCAACACCAGCGATAGCAGACGCTGGTGTTGCTCGACCGTTTTGCTGCCCAGCAGCGGCACACTGATCTGATCGGCCTCGGTCTGAGGCCCGCGGATGACGACTTTTTCGGGCGCCGCCGTGGGTTGCACCACACTGGGCGCTGCATCCTGAAAGCGCGTGGTCTCAGGCATGCCGATACTCAGCATCGAATCTTGCTCGGTGGGATCCTCACCCCGCTTGAAACGATTTTTCAACTGATCAAAGAAAGCCATAACTCACCCTCGCGTAGAAGTTCAAGCGCCGATCTCCTGGAATGCAGAAGTCTGGGACAACAGTTGCAAATTCAGCTCTTGCCAGGCAACGCCTTGTTCGTCCTGAAAACGGCACCCAAAATAAGCTGGCGCCAAAGCGGCGGCGGCGTCATTGCTTTTAAACACCTCAGCACGACGCAAGCCCTGCAAGTCGTCCACCACCAGCGCACAATTGACACCGAGCTCGACGTTCAGAGTGACCAGACGCGCCTGCGCCAGTGCCTGTTCGTCACGCGCACCGGCCTGCGGGTCCATGAAACGCTGCAAATCAACCACGCCAAACAAGCCCCCACGCAGATTCGCCACGCCTGAAAACCAAGGCTGGGTGTAAGGCACGTGGGCAATCGCCGTCAGGGGAAATATCTCGCCAGATTGCGACAGCGGCAGCAAAAAATGGTCGCGCCCGACAAGCACCGCCAGCCACGACTGGGAATCAGCTTGCGTCTGCACCGTTTGCAGCCGCTGGGCAAGCCGCTGCTGCAGGTCCCGGAGTGCTTCTTTGTTGGCCATGCAATGTTCCGAAGGTCAACCCAAATCCCTGATCTTTTCCATCAGTTCGTCGGCATTGACAGGCTTGGTGATGTAATCTTTGGCGCCTTGGCGCAAGCCCCAGACACGGTCTGTTTCGAGACTCTTGCTGGTGCACATGATGATGGGGATGTCCGCGTACTCTGGCGTGCGATGAATCGAGCGGGTCAACTGGAACCCGTTCTGCCCTGGCATCACTACGTCCATCAAGATCAGGTCTGGCTTGGCCTCTTGCATGCGTTTGAGCGCCTCATCGGCGTTCTCGGCGGTACGCACCGTCAGCCCATGGGCTTTCAGGATGTCCGACAGAAACATGAGCTCCGTCTTGGAGTCGTCAACAATCAACACACTCTGGATGGTCACGCGTCACTCCCCTTGAACGGTGGTGGCAAACTGGGCCACGGCCTTGAGCAATTGGTCTTTTGTAAACGGCTTGGTCAGGTATTCCTGCGCACCCACCATGCGCCCGCGCGCCTTGTCAAACACACCGTCCTTGGACGACAACATGACAATCGGCACACTGGCAAACTTGGGGTTGCGCTTGATAATCGCGCAGGTCTGGTAACCGTCGAGCCGTGGCATCAGGATGTCGCAAAAAATGAGGTCAGGATGATAGTCGCTGACTTTGGCCAAGGCGTCGAAACCGTCTTCGGCCAGCATCACGTTATGCTGACCGGCCTTGAGAAAGATTTCAGCGCTGCGCCGGATGGTATTGCTGTCATCAACCACCAGAATTTTTAGATTTTCACCGGACGTATTCACCCGCGTTAACTCCTGTGTTGACATTGAGACCAGGCACGAAAAAACATTAAATCTGCACCATCTCGAAATCTTCCTTGCGCGCACCGCACTCAGGGCATGTCCAGTTCAGCGGCACAAGATGCCAGGGCGTTCCCGGCGCAATGCCGTGTTCGGGGTCACCGGCGCCTTCGGCGTAAATCCAGCCACAGACCAGACACATCCAAGTTGAATCGGGAGTCACAAATCACTTACCTTCCATAGCGAGGAATATAAACCTAAACGTTGGCAGGATTCTGCCTCAATAAATCGGCTTAATTGTTACTTTTGGTTTTGGGCACAATCCGACGCTGACCCATTCAACTTTTACCTTGCTTGAGATTGCCATGACCCAACCGATCGACCACAACGACATTCTTTTCGAACGCGCCAAACGGGTGATCCCCGGCGGCGTCAACTCCCCCGTGCGCGCTTTTCGCGCTGTTGGCGGCACACCACGCTTTATCACCCGTGCCCAAGGCGCCTACCTGTGGGACGCCAACGGCAAGCAGTACACCGACTACATCGTCTCCTGGGGGCCGATGATTTTGGGCCACGGCCACCCGGCCGTGCTTGAAGCGGTGCAGAAAGCCGTTACCGAGGGCCTGTCGTTTGGTGCACCGACCGAGCGCGAGGTCGAGCTGGCCGAAGAAATCCTGAAACTCATGCCCAGCATGGACATGGTGCGTCTGGTGAGCAGCGGCACTGAAGCGGCCATGAGCACCATCCGGCTGGCGCGCGGTGCCACCGGGCGTAACAAGCTGATCAAGTTTGAAGGCTGCTACCACGGCCATGCCGACGCGCTGCTGGTGAAAGCGGGCTCGGGCCTGGCGACCTTTGGCAACCCCACCAGCGCTGGTGTGCCGCCCGAGGTGGTGCAGCACACGATCGTGCTGGAATACAACAACATCGAACAACTGGAGCAAACGTTTGCCGAGCAAGGCAACGAGATCGCCTGCCTGATGATGGAGCCGATCTGCGGCAACATGAACTTTGTGCGCGCCAGCGTGCCGTTTGTCAAACGCTGCCGCGAGCTGTGCAGCCAGTACGGCACGCTACTGGTGTTTGACGAAGTGATGACTGGCTTCAGGGTGGCGTTGGGCGGCGCACAGAGCGTCTACGCCAAACTGATCCCCGGCTTTGCACCCGACATGACGGTGATGGGCAAGGTGATTGGCGGCGGCATGCCGCTGGCCGCCTTTGGTGCCAAGCGCGCCGTGATGGAACACCTGGCCCC
>PFKL01000046.1 GCA_002784245.1 Comamonadaceae bacterium CG_4_10_14_3_um_filter_60_75 | reverse complement strand
CGCCCCGATCGCCATGGAAGAAGGCCTGCGCTTTGCTATCCGTGAAGGTGGCAAGACCGTCGGCGCTGGCGTTGTGGCCAAGATCATCGCTTAATTCATTTCAGTAGTAAAAGGATACGTAGGGGCATAGCTCAATTGGCAGAGTGTCGGTCTCCAAAACCGAAGGTTGTAGGTTCGATTCCTACTGCCCCTGCCACCTGACTGGGTTTCCAGGTGGCTCAAGAAAGCCCGCTGTGCAAACGGCGGGCTTGCGTGTCTGGGAAAGACGCCAAACTGTACGGCTCGTAAATTAGCGCAAGATCAACTGACTTAACTGAAATGGCTACTTCTCAAATTCAAACGGTTAACACCACAGCAGACAAAGCCAAACTGGCCGCGGCTGCTGCCATGGTTGCTGTGTCGCTGGTGGCGTATTACGCCCTGAGCAAACAAGGTCCGTTGTTCCAGTGGCTGGGCCTGCTTGCCGGGCTGGCAGTGGCTGTGGTTGTTTTTTTGACATCCGAAACCGGCAAGGCGCTGTTGGCTTTTGGCCAGGAGTCAACTAAAGAAATCCGAAAAGTGGTTTGGCCAGCGCGGCGTGAAGCGATTCAGATGACGCTGTACGTGTTTGGTTTCGTGTTTGTCATGGCCTTGTTTTTATGGCTGACGGACAAGACGCTGGAATGGTTCTTTTACGACCTGATTCTGGGATGGAAAAAATAATGACTGACGCTGTCGAAACCACTGATTCAGGCGTGCCCTCTGCCGCGCAGACGCTGGCGACCGCGCCGTCGAATCCAGACTTGCGCTGGTATGTGGTGCATGCCTACTCGGGTATGGAAAAAGCCGTTGAGCGCAACATCATTGAGCGCATTAATCGCTCAGGCATGCAGTCGAAATTTGGCCGCATACTGGTGCCGATGGAAGAGGTGGTCGAGATCAAGAACGGCCAGAAGCGCACCACCGAACGCAAGTTTTTTCCGGGCTACGTGCTCGTGGAAATGGTGATGGACGATGACACCTGGCACCTGATCAAGCACACCAACAAGGTCACTGGCTTTGTCGGTGGCGGCAAGATGCGTCCGTCGCCGATTTCCGAGGCTGAGGTGATGAAGATCGTCAGCCAGATGCAGGAAGGTACCGACAAACCGCGCCACAAGGTCGAATTTGTGGTGGGTGAGTTCGTCCGTGTGAAGGAAGGCCCGTTTGCGGACTTCAATGGCTCGGTCGAAGAGGTGAATTACGACAAGAGCAAGGTGCGCGTCGCTGTGACCATTTTTGGTCGGTCGACGCCGGTGGAGCTGGAATTTTCGCAGGTTGAGAAAACCTGATTCGACGGAAATGGTGTGGGTCAGACCACTTGCGTAGCAATGTGCTCTGACCCCAACTGAATAAGAGAGAAAAAGTGATTTCGTGTTTCCCGACTCGACACGAATGCAAGAAGTGAGTCGTTAACCACGGGGAGCGGCGGTTTGCACGGTGCAAGCCAAAGCGTTTCAACCCGTCAGGAGTAAACCATGGCGAAAAAAATCGTCGGTTTTGTCAAGCTGCAAGTCCCAGCTGGTAAAGCCAATCCATCCCCCCCGATCGGCCCGGCATTGGGTCAGCGCGGCCTCAACATCATGGAGTTTTGCAAGGCGTTTAACGCGCAAACTCAAGGTGTCGAACCCGGTCTGCCACTGCCTGTGGTGATCACCGCGTTTGCCGACAAGAGCTTTACTTTTGTGATCAAGTCGCCACCGTCTTCGGTGCTGATCAAGAAGGCGGTCAAAATTGACAAGGGTTCTCCTGTAGCCAACAAGACCAAGGTGGGCAAGATTACCCGTGCCCAACTCGAAGAGATCGCCCAGACCAAGATGAAGGATTTGACCGCTGCCGATATGGATGCGGCCGTTCGGACCATCGCCGGGTCTGCGCGCTCGATGGGCGTGACTGTGGAGGGCGTTTAAATGGCTCAACTGACCAAAAAACAAAAAGCCCTGCAAGGCAAGGTTGACAGCAGCAAGTTGTACGCCGTCGCCGATGCGTTGGCGCTGGTGAAAGAATGCGCAACGGCCAAGTTTGACGAATCGATCGACGTGGCTGTGCAGCTCGGCATCGATGCCAAGAAGTCTGACCAGGTGGTGCGTGGTGCGGTCGTGTTGCCCAACGGCACCGGCAAGATCAAGCGCGTGGCCGTGTTCGCCCAAGGTGCCAAGGCTGAGGAAGCCAAGGCTGCGGGTGCTGACATCGTCGGTATGGACGACCTCGCTGCGATGGTCAAGGCCGGTGACATGCCCTTTGACGTGGTGATCGCTGCACCCGACGCGATGCGCGTTGTCGGTACTCTGGGTCAGATCCTGGGCCCGCGCGGTTTGATGCCCAACCCCAAGGTGGGTACGGTCACCCCGGACGTGGCGGGTGCCGTGCGCAACGCCAAGGCCGGCCAGGTGCAGTTTCGTGTCGACAAGGCCGGTATCGTGCATTCCACGATTGGTCGCAAGTCGTTTGATACTGACAAATTGCAGGGGAACCTGGCCGCTTTGGTTGATGCGTTGACCAAAGCCAAGCCTGCAACCAGCAAGGGGCAGTATTTGCGCAAGGTTGCTGTCTCGAGCACGATGGGTGTTGGCGTTCGCGTCGACCTGCAAACCGTCGCGGCTTGATGAAAAGAATTGGGTCTGCCGCTCGGTGGGCCTGACGTGGTGGGTTGCCGGGGCTGAAAAGTCCTTGCGAGCCATCCAAGACCGTTGGTGTGCAGTTTGCTTCGGCTGGCGTGCACTTAATGAGATAAGCCAACGCAGATGGCGATCCCGCTGCCCAAGAGTTGAAAGATTTCTTGACAGTTGGTCGCTGACATAAGGCGTGTACAGAGATGGTTCGACCGTCAAAAGACACATATTGAAGGAGTTGACCTTGAGTTTAAATCGCAGTGAGAAAGAAGCGGTCATCAGTGATGTGACTGGGCTCGCCGCTAAAGCTCAAACGCTCGTGATGGCGGAATACCGGGGTATCACGGTTGCCGACATGACCAAATTGCGTGCTACCGCGCGCAGCAACGGTGTCAGCCTGAGTGTGTTGAAAAACACGCTGGCTCGCCGTGCTGTGGCAGGTAGTGGCTTTGAGGTGGTGTCCGACCAGATGACCGGTCCGCTGATCTATGGCTTTTCTGAAGATGCAGTGGCTGCCGCCAAGGTGGTAGCGGAGTTTGCGAAGACCAATAACAAATTGGTCATTCGTGGCGGTGCATACGGCGGCAAAGTCCTGGATGTTGACGGCGTGAAACAACTGGCAAGCATTCCCTCCAAGGAAGTCCTGCTGGCGCAGTTGTTGGGCTTGATGCAGTCCCCAATCTCGCGCACCGCGCGCGTGTTGGCGGCTTTGGCAGAGCAAAAAGGCGGCGCTTCGGCACCGACCGAGGCTGTTGCAGCGTGACGCTGGTGACGCAAGTTAGTTAAACAATTGTTAGGAAATCAAAATGGCATTCGATAAAGACGCATTTTTGACCGCGCTCGACAGCATGACGGTCATGGAACTCAACGACCTGGTGAAAGCCATCGAAGAGAAATTTGGTGTGAGCGCTGCAGCCATGGCTGCACCGGCTGCTGGCGGCGGCGCTGCTGCTGCCGTGGCGGAAGAAAAGACCGAATTCAACGTCGTTCTGCTTGAAGCAGGCGCCCAAAAGGTGTCTGTCATCAAGGCCGTGCGTGAAATCACCGGTCTGGGCCTCAAAGAAGCCAAGGACATGGTTGATGGCGCGCCGAAGAACGTCAAGGAAGGCGTTTCCAAGGCTGACGCCGACGCTGCCCTGAAGAAACTGGTGGACGCAGGTGCCAAGGCTGAACTCAAGTAATTGAGTGTCAGTTGAGGGCTGGAGCGCTGTCAAAAGCCTCCAGCCTTTGGTGTTTTTGAAGAACACACCGCAAAGCCGCCGCAAAGCAGTTTTGCAGTGTCTTCTCACCCCGACAGAAGAAGATGCCTTGGTTCGGATCGCGCGCAAAGTGCGATCGTCCGCCATTGATTGGTAGCGGCCAATCGCCAAGAAAACAGTCGCCCAGGGGCCGTCAGGCTCACTTGTTGCCCGGAGATTTCATGGCTTACACATACACCGAACGCAAACGTATTCGCAAAAGTTTTGGCAGTCGCGACAGCGTGCTGGAAATTCCGTACTTGCTGCAGATGCAAAAAGATGCGTATACCGCTTTTTTACAAGCAGAGGTTGCGCCCAAGCAGCGCGCCACCGAAGGTCTTCAGGCGGCATTCACTGCCGCTTTTCCGATCGTCTCGCACAACGGCTTTGTCGAGATGAAGTACCTTGAGTACAACCTGGCCAAACCCGCGTTTGACGTGCGTGAATGCCAGACCCGCGGTCTGACCTACGCTTCTGCCGTGCGCGCCAAGGTGCAGCTCATTATTTACGACCGTGAATCTTCGACCTCGCAAAACAAGGTGGTCAAAGAAGTCAAGGAGCAAGAGGTCTACATGGGCGAAGTGCCCCTGATGACCGACAAAGGGTCGTTTGTGGTCAACGGCACCGAGCGTGTGATTGTCAGTCAGTTGCACCGTTCTCCGGGCGTGTTTTTTGAGCACGACAAGGGCAAGACGCACAGCTCGGGAAAATTGCTGTTTTCGGCTCGAATCATCCCCTATCGCGGCTCTTGGCTCGATTTTGAGTTTGACCCCAAGGACATTTTGTATTTCCGGGTGGACCGCCGCCGCAAAATGCCGGTGACGATTTTGCTCAAGGCCATTGGTCTGAACAATGAGTCGATATTGGCCAACTTCTTCGTCAACGACAACTTCCGTCTGATGGACAGTGGAGCGCAGATGGAGTTTGTGGCCGAGCGCCTGCGTGGTGAGATCGCCCGCTTTGACATCACCGATCGCAGCGGCAAGGTGATCGTTGCCAAAGAAAAACGAATTACCGCACGGCACACCCGTGAGCTCGAGCAATCTGAAACCACGCATATCTCGGTGCCGGAAGATTTCCTGGTTGGCCGCGTTGTCGCCCGCAACGTGGTGGACGCAGAGACCGGCGAAATTTTGGCCAAAGCCAACGAAGAGTTGACTGAAGTCCTGCTCAAGAAATTGCGCGGTGCCGGCGTGCAGGAACTCGCTTGCATCTACACCAACGAGCTTGACCAGGGCGCCTACATCTCGCAAACCCTGCGTACCGACGAAACCGTTGACGAATTTGCCGCCCGCGTTGCCATCTACCGCATGATGCGCCCGGGCGAGCCGCCGACGGAAGACGCCGTGCAGGCCTTGTTCCAGCGCCTGTTCTATAACCCCGACACTTACGACCTGTCGCGCGTGGGCCGCATGAAGTTCAACGCCAAGATGGGTCGCCCGGAATCGACTGGCCCGATGGTGCTGACCAATGAAGACATCCTCGCTGTGGTCAAGATCCTGGTGGACTTGCGTAACGGCCATGGCGAAGTTGACGACATCGACCACCTGGGTAACCGCCGCGTGCGTTGCGTTGGTGAACTGGCGGAGAACCAGTACCGTGTGGGTCTGGCCCGCATTGAAAAAGCGGTCAAGGAGCGTTTGGGTCAGGCCGAACAAGAGCCGTTGATGCCGCATGATCTGATCAACAGCAAGCCGATCTCGGCCGCGCTGAAAGAGTTCTTTGGTGCGTCGCAGTTGAGCCAGTTCATGGATCAGACCAACCCGCTGTCCGAGATCACCCACAAACGACGGGTTTCTGCCCTGGGCCCGGGTGGTCTGACGCGGGAACGCGCTGGCTTTGAGGTGCGCGACGTGCACGTCACCCACTACGGCCGTGTGTGCCCGATTGAAACGCCTGAAGGCCCAAACATTGGCCTGATCAACTCACTGGCGCTCTACGCCCGCCTCAACGACTACGGCTTCATTGAAACGCCGTACCGTCGCGTGATCGACGGCAAGGTCACCATGGAAATGGATTACCTCTCGGCCATCGAAGAGGGCAAGTTTGTCATCGCGCAGGCCAACGCCGCGCTCGACAAAGACGGTCGTCTGACCGGTGACTTGGTGTCTGCGCGTGAAGCCGGTGAATCGATCATGGTCACGCCCGACCGTGTGCAATACATGGATGTGTCACCGGCACAGATCGTTTCGGTGGCGGCCTCACTGGTGCCGTTCCTGGAGCATGACGACGCCAACCGCGCCTTGATGGGCGCCAACATGAGCCGTCAGGCGGTGCCTGTGCTGCGCCCCGAGAAACCGATGGTCGGTACCGGCATCGAGCGCGTGGCTGCTGTGGACTCGGGCACCGTGGTGGTGGCAACCCGTGGCGGTGTGGTCGATTATGTCGACGCCACTCGGGTGGTGATCCGCGTTAACGACGCCGAAGCGCAAGCGGGCGAAGTGGGTGTTGACATCTATAACCTGATCAAGTACCAACGTTCCAACCAGAACACCAACATCCATCAGCGCCCGGTCGTCAAGAAGGGCGACAAGCTGGCCAAGGGCGATGTGATCGCCGACGGCGCCTCCACCGACCTGGGTGAGTTGGCGCTGGGTCAGAATATGCTGATCGGCTTCATGACCTGGAACGGCTATAACTTTGAAGACTCGATTTTGATCAGCGAGCGCGTGGTTGCAGAAGACCGCTATACGTCGATCCATATCGAAGAACTCGTTGTGATGGCGCGCGACACCAAGCTCGGTGCCGAAGAAATCACGCGGGATATTCCCAACCTGAGCGAGCAGCAACTCAACCGCCTGGACGAGTCTGGCATTATTTACGTCGGTGCCGAAGTGCAACCTGGTGATGTGCTGGTCGGCAAGGTCACGCCGAAGGGCGAGACCACGCTGACCCCAGAAGAGAAACTGTTGCGTGCCATCTTTGGTGAGAAAGCCAGTGACGTCAAGGACACCTCGCTGCGTGTCGATCAAGGCTCGCAAGGCACCGTCATTGACGTGCAGGTCTTTACCCGTGAAGGCATTACCCGCGATCGCCGGGCGCAGCAGATCATTGACGACGAACTCAAGCGCTTTCGCCTGGACTTGAATGATCAGATTCGTATCGTCGAAGCCGATGCATTCGACCGTATCGAAAAACTGCTGGTGGGCAAGCTCGCCAACGGTGGCCCGCAAAAACTGGCCAAGGGCAGCAAGCTCGACAAGGCTTATCTGGCTTCGATCGACAAGTTCCACTGGTTTGACATCCGTCCGGCCGATGAGGCTGTTGCCGCCCAGCTGGAAAGCATCAAGAACGCGCTGGAGCAAACCCGCCACAGCTTCGATCTGGCTTTTGAAGAAAAGCGCAAGAAGTTGACCCAAGGCGACGATTTGCCCGCGGGTGTACTGAAAATGGTCAAGGTCTATGTGGCCGTCAAACGCCATCTGCAGCCCGGTGACAAGATGGCTGGGCGTCACGGCAACAAGGGTGTGGTTTCCAAGATCGTACCGGTCGAAGACATGCCGCACATGGCCGACGGTACGCCGTGTGACATCGTGCTCAATCCGCTGGGCGTGCCATCCCGGATGAACGTCGGTCAGGTGCTGGAAGTGCACCTGGGCTGGGCCGGCAAGGGCATTGGCCAGCGCATCGGTGACATGCTGCAAACAGAGTCGCGCGTAGCCGAGCTGCGCAAGTTCCTCGACGAAATCTACAACAGCACCGGCCGTAAGGAAGACCTGTCCAAGCTCAGCGACGATCAGCTGCTGGAAATGGCGCAAAACCTCACCACCGGCATGCCGTTCTCAACCCCGGTGTTTGACGGTGCGACCGAAGATGAAATCCGTGCCATGCTCAAGCTGGCTTTCCCGGATGACATCGCCAAGCTCAAAGGCTTGACCGACACCCGTACCCAGGCGTGGCTGTATGACGGGCGCACTGGCGACCGCTTCGAACGTCCTGTGACCATCGGTTACATGCACTACCTCAAGCTGCACCATTTGGTCGACGACAAGATGCACGCGCGTTCCACTGGTCCGTACAGTCTGGTCACGCAGCAGCCGCTGGGCGGCAAAGCGCAGTTTGGTGGCCAGCGCTTTGGTGAAATGGAGGTCTGGGCGCTGGAGGCCTACGGCGCCGCCTATACCTTGCAGGAAATGCTCACCGTCAAATCAGACGACGTGCAGGGCCGCACCAAGGTGTACGAATCGATCGTCAAGGGTGAGCATTCGATCGAAGCGGGCATGCCCGAGTCGTTCAATGTGCTTGTGAAAGAAATTCGCTCACTCGGTTTGGACATTGAGCTCGAACGCGGTTAATTGCGCAGCAGATTTAACTGATTAAAAAGGATTTACTATGAAATCATTACTCGACCTGTTCAAGCAATTCACGCCCGACGAGCATTTTGAAGCCATCAAGATCGGCATGGCCTCGCCCGAGAAGATCCGTTCGTGGTCTTTCGGCGAAGTCAAAAAGCCTGAAACCATCAACTACCGCACCTTCAAGCCTGAGCGCGATGGTCTGTTTTGCGCCAAGATCTTTGGCCCCATCAAAGACTACGAATGTCTTTGCGGCAAATACAAGCGCCTGAAGCACCGTGGCGTCATCTGCGAGAAGTGCGGCGTTGAAGTCACGCAAACCAAGGTGCGCCGCGAACGCATGGGCCACATTGACCTGGCCGCGCCTTGTGCGCATATCTGGTTCCTGAAATCCCTGCCGAGCCGCCTGGGCCTGGTGTTGGACATGACGCTGCGCGATATTGAGCGCGTGCTGTACTTTGAAGCCTATGTGGTCACTGACCCCGGCATGACGCCACTGAAGAAGTTCAGCATCATGAGCGAGGACGACTTT
>PFKL01000071.1 GCA_002784245.1 Comamonadaceae bacterium CG_4_10_14_3_um_filter_60_75 | reverse complement strand
TTTGCTTTTTGCTTTTTGCGCTTGGCGCTGCATCTCAAATCTGGGTGTCAAAATGCACGGCTTATTACTTTACGAGCCCTCAGCTGGAGACATGAAAGGCTTGGGCATCACAAAAAAGTGCCACACGCACCCTTGCGCGACTGAAATTTATATCAGTTGCTGTCAGATTCGCTGTTTTTCCGGCCGGCGTGGCGGATGTCTTCACCTTTGGCGACATAAATTACAAACTCAGCAATATTCTTTGCATGGTCGCCAATGCGTTCAATCGCCTTTGCGACAAACAGCAAATCCAGACTGGGTGAAATCATCCTCGGGTCTTCCATCATGTAAGTGATGAGTTTGCGCAAAAAGCCATCGAACTCCCGATCAATCTCGTCGTCCTCTTTGAGGATGGCCAGCGCCGCAGTCGTGTCGAGCCTGGCAAACGCATCCAACGCCTTGCGCAGCAGACCAGAGGCCAAGTCAGCGGCAACGCTTATCGCCTTAGCCGGTAGGGCCCGCGGCGCACCGCTAGTGATAATGGATTGCACCATACGTGCGATTTTTTCAGCTTCATCACCCACGCGCTCCAGGTTAGCGGTGGTTTTCGAGAGGGCTATCAAAAGACGCAAGTCACGCGCTGCTGGCTGGCGCAAGGCGATGACGCTGAATATCTCAAGGTCAATTTCCATCTCCATCGCATTGACCGTTGTCTCGGTCGCTATCACTTTTTGGACAACTTCTGCACTGAACTGCGACAGGCTGTCTACGGCCTGACAGATCTGTGACTCCACCAGTCCCCCCATTTTCATGACAAGTGCTGAAACGGACGTGAGATCGGCGTCGAACTGCGAAGACAAATGTTTTTCTGGCACGATTCTTACGCCTTAGCCGAAACGGCCGGTGATGTAGTCCTCGGTCTCCTGGCGGGCTGGGCGCATGAAAATATCTTTGGTGTCGCCGTACTCAATGAGCTTGCCCAAGTACATGTAGGCGGTGAAATCTGACACCCGAGCCGCTTGCTGCATGTTGTGCGTCACGATCACGATCGTGAAGCGCGACTTGAGTTCGATCAGCAGTTCTTCCACCTTGGCCGTGGCAATGGGGTCCAGCGCGGAGCAGGGCTCATCGAGCAGCAGCACTTCCGGCTCAAGTGCAATGGCGCGCGCAATGACCAGACGTTGCTGCTGACCGCCTGAAAGGCTCAAACCACTCGTGTCAAGACGGTCCTTGACCTCATCCCACAGTGCCGCACCACGCAAGGCGCGCTCCACGGTTTCATCGAGCTGATTGCGGCCGTTGATACCGTGCAATCGCAAGCCGTACGCGACATTTTCATAAATCGACTTGGGGAAAGGATTGGGTTTCTGAAACACCATTCCGACACGGCGGCGCAATTGCGCGACGTTCACCTTGCGGTCGTAAATATCGCGCCCGTCAATCAGGATTTGGCCGTCAATGTGACAACTGTCGACAAGATCATTCATGCGGTTGAAACACCGCAAAAGCGTGGATTTTCCACAGCCACTGGGTCCAATAAAAGCCACAACATGGCCTTTGGGAATATTGATGTTTACACCGTGCAAAGCCTGGCTTTGACCGTAAAAAAGGTTCAGGTTCTTCACCGCCAAGGTGACTTCCAAATCTTCAACCCGCTTGGTGGGCTCTTGTGATTCTTCGAATTTAGTCGCTATTCGGATTCCGCTTGAGAGGCTTTCGGGTGTGTTGGACATGAGGTGGTCCTCTTGGGTGAATTGAAGTGTTGAAGCGATGCTGGACATCAGACGGTCTCCAGTCCGCGATATTTTTCCCGCATGCTGTTGCGCAGCCGGATAGCGGTGAGGTTGAGCACGACGATGACAATCACCAGCAGCAGGGCTGTCGCGTAGACCAGAGGACGCGCCGCTTCCACATTAGGACTTTGGAAGCCGACGTCGTAGATATGAAAGCCAAGGTGCATGAATTTTCGTTCCAGATGCAGGAAGGGAAAGAACCCATCCAGCGGCAAGGTAGGTGCGAGCTTGACCACGCCAACGAGCATCAGCGGTGCGACCTCACCCGCGGCGCGGGCAATCGCCAAAATCAGGCCGGTCATCATGGCCGGGCCTGTCATGGGCAGCACAGTGCGCCACAAGGTCTCTGCCTTGGTTGCACCCAAGGCCAGACTGCCTTCGCGCACCGAGCGTGGCACCCGGGCAAGTCCCTCTTCTGTAGAAACAATGACGACTGGCAGCGTCAGCAACGCCAATGTCAAGGACGCCCACAAAATGCCCGGACTGCCAAAGGTAGGGGCGGGCAGGGCTTCCGGAAAGAACAGCTGGTCAATATTGCCGCCAAGGAAATAGACGAAGAAGCCCAGGCCGAACACGCCATAGACAATCGACGGCACGCCGGCCAGGTTATTCACCGAGATGCGGATGACGCGGATCAGCGGGCCTTGTTTGGCGTACTCGCGCATGTAAATCGCCGCCATGACACCCAACGGTGTGACCAGCGCGGCCATCAGCAATACCATCATCACGGTACCAAAGATGGCCGGGAAGATGCCGCCTTCGGTGTTGGCCTCGCGCGGTTCCTCCGAGACAAATTCAGCTAGTTTGCCCACGTAATGGCCCATTTTCTCGAACAAACCCATGTCATTGGCGCGGTAAATGTCGGCTACTAGCGCGAGCTTGATCTCGACCTCTTTGCCGTCCATGACGCGGCCCACCAGCGTGTCGCGTGCGATCTCCTTGCGCAGAATTGCAATACGATCCTGAAGCACCGCAAACTGGGCATTCAGACCATCGCGTTGTGTATCGAACTCTGCCTTGCGCTGCTCGGTAAGCTTGCCCTGGAGTTCGAGTCCACGCGCCTGCAGGCGCAACTTTTCGATTTCGTAATTGACCTTGCCGATGTCGTGCTTTTCCAACGACAAGGCCTGCTTGAACAGCGCACTGGCACGGGCCACCCTGGCCTTGACTTCAGGCCAAGCATCTTCACCGATGGCCACCACTTTGCCGTCCTCCTTGACCGACACGAGATGACCGTAGAAGTTACCCCATTCACGGCGTTCCACCGTGATCAAATCTTTAGGGTAATTCACCTCACCCAGCAGGGGCACCGGGAACCAGCGGAAATCGATGCCCGTGACATCCTTGTTGCCCATTTTCATCAGCACCCGCTCGGCAAAGGCGGCGTTGCCGGATATCACGAAGCCCGCTTCGCGCAGGCGGCGCACAGCCACTTCTTCACGTTCGCGAATTTCGCCGATCAAGCCGATCTTGCTGCCGTCGCGTTCCTGGAAAGTGGTCTCGACCACTGGCTTGGGCCAAAAGTGACCCAGACCACGCAGGGCTGTGAGTGACAGCACGCCGGCCACCGCCAGCACTGCCGCGGCCACGGCGCCGGCCGTCAGCCAGATCCAGGGGGATCCTGATTTGAACCAATCACGCATGTGTTTCTCCCTTGGATCTCAGATGGTTTGGTACTTTTCGCGCAGGCGCTGACGCACCAGCTCGGCGATCGTGTTGAAAAAGAAAGTGAAGGCAAACAGCACCAACGCCGACAGGAAGAGTAGTCTGTAGTGCGTCTCGCCCACACCGGCCTCAGGCATTTCGACACCAATATTGGCCGCCAGCGTACGAAACCCCGTAAACAGGCTGAAGTCCATGACCGCGGTGTTGCCGGTGGCCATCAGCACAATCATGGTCTCACCGACAGCACGCCCGAGACCAATCATGATGGCCGAAAAAATGCCTGGGCTGGCGGTCAGCAGCACCACACCGATCAGCGTTTGCCATGGCGTGGCACCCAGCGCCAGCGAACCAGAGGTCAGTGACTTGGGTACACTGAAAATCGCATCCTCGGCGATTGAAAAAATGTTCGGCGTGACAGCAAATCCCATTGCAATGCCAACCACCAGCGAGTTGCGCTGCTCATAGCTGATACCCAGCTCATTGCTGAGCCAGTTGGGCATGTCTCCGCCAAAGAAGTAGGCCTCGATCGGGTGACCAATCTGGAATACCAGCCAGATGGTGGCGATGAGCACCGGCATCAGCAAGGCCGCCTCCCAACCGGGTGCAACGCGGCTGGTCACAGACTCTGGCAGCACATGCCAGACATAAGACGCCAACACCATTGACGCCGGCAGCAGCAAAATGCACAGCAGCACCCCAGCCAGGTTGTTGTCGACCAGCGGCGCCAACCAGAGTCCGGCCAAGAAGCCCAGCACCACAGTGGGCAGCGCTTCCATCACCTCGATCGTCGGCTTGACAATGGTGCGCATGCGCTGGGTCATAAAGTAGGCCGTGAAGATGGCTCCCAGGATGGCCAATGGCACAGAGATCAGCATCGCGTAGGTGGCAGCCTTGATCGTGCCGTAGGTCAGGGGTGCCAGGCTGAACTTGGGTTCGAAGTCAGCGTTGGCAGCCGATGACTGCCAAACGTAGTCAGGTTCCTCGTAGCTTTCGTACCAGACTTTCCCCCACAGGCTGGACCAAGATACTTCGGGGTAATGGTTTTCTACCGCAGCCGAGAAGACTCGACCGTCGGCGTCCTGCGCCAGGTAGCCATTGCCCCGCGGCGGGATGCCCAGCACGGTGAGCGCTTTGTCGCTCAGCTTGTCGATGAAGAGCTGGCGTTCCGAAGTGGCGAAGTAGCTGCCCAGGTGACCCTGAGCGTCGCCCACGATAAAACCCTTGCGAAAGAATTCGGGAGTCAGCGCGGTCACGGCAGCCGGCATGGCCTTGAAGCCGCGGATGCGCTTGAGTTCGAAGTTGGCGCCTTCAGTGCGCACCAGGAACCATTGTGATAGTTCGCCTTTGTCGGTACCCACGATGATTGAGAAGCCGCCGCTTAGCATGATCAATGCCGTGACGCGTTGGCCCGCAGGTGCCAGTTCCACCGTTTCCAGCAAAGCGGGATTGGTCTTGTCGGTGATGTTGTAGCGCGCCAGGCTGCGCGCGCCGTGCAACACATACAACTCGCGCTGTTTGGACTCAATCACCAATTGACGAATATCCGCCGGAGCAGGCGAGATTTCGGACTGCTGAATCTCGCTCGTGGATTCACCCGTCATGGCATTGGTGCTGATATTCACAGCAGACACCAGCAAGCGCTTGTCATCCGTTAAGGCAGCGATGGTGGAGCCCTCATCGGTCTCTTGCACGCCGAGCAGACGAATGGCCTGGCCGTTCGGGTCCACGGCCAGCGGCTTGTCGCCCAGCGGGTAGTCCAGCGAGGGTGTGATCAAACGTTTGTTATCGGGAAAGGTGACCGTGAAACCCTGCTTGGCAAGAATGACCGTGCCGTCAGA
>PFKL01000148.1 GCA_002784245.1 Comamonadaceae bacterium CG_4_10_14_3_um_filter_60_75 | reverse complement strand
TCGGCGCCGCTGTGCAAGAACTTATGCGCCAGTTTCTCAAAGCCCTCAAAGCACAAAAACAGCCCCCCTGCCATCAGCAGCGGCGTGATCGCCCACGGCGCAAAAGCGCTCAGAAGCAAGGCCAAGGGCACCAGAACGGCCTTGTTGACCAGTGAACCTTTGAACACCGCCCAGACCACCGGCAGCTCGCGCTCGGCCTTGACGCCGGTGACTTGCTGGGCATTGAGCGCCAGGTCGTCACCGAGCACGCCAGCGGTTTTTTTGGCTGCCACCTTGGACATGAGCGCCACGTCATCGAGCACGCTGGCAATGTCGTCCAGCAGAACGAGCAGACTGGTCGCCATGAACGATCAGTAGCTGTAGACGCCGCGTCCGGTCTTGCGCCCCAGCCTACCCGCAGCGACCATTTCTTTGAGCAACGGGCAGGCGCGGTACTTGCTGTCGCCAAACTCCTGCAAGTACACGTCCATCACCGCCAGGCACACGTCCAGCCCCACCATGTCGGCCAGCGCCAGCGGGCCAATGGGTTGGTTGCAGCCGAGCTTCATGCCCGCGTCAATGTCCTCGGGCGTGGCCAGACCTTCAGCAAGCACAAAGAAGGCTTCGTTGATCATCGGCACCAGGATGCGGTTGACAACAAAGCCGGGCGCATTTTTGACGGTGATGGGCGTCTTGCCCAGCGCGGTGGCCATGGCGTGCACGGCAGCGTGGGTGGCGTCGCTGGTTTGCAGGCCGCGGATGATTTCCACCAGCGCCATCATCGGCACCGGGTTAAAGAAATGCATGCCGATGAACCGGTCGGCGCGGCTGGTCACTGCAGCCAGCTTGGTAATCGAGATCGACGAGGTGTTGGTGGCCACAATCACTTCAGGGGCCAGCAGCACGTCAAGTTGTTTGACGATTTTGACCTTGAGCTCAAAGTTTTCGGTGGCGGCTTCAATGACCAGTTGCGCGCCTTTGAGATCGTCATAGCTGGTGCTGCCCTTGATGCGCGCCAGGGCGGCAGCCTTGTCAGCGGCAGTGATCTTTTCTTTTTTCAGCAAGCGGTCCAGGCTGCCCGACACGGTGGCCAGCCCCTTGGCTACCGCTGCGTCTGAAATGTCAACCATCACCACGTCCAGCCCTGACACAGCACACGCCTGTGCAATGCCGTTACCCATGGTGCCCGCGCCAATGATGCCCACCGTCTTGATCGTCATGAAAAACTCCTTCATAGTAATCACCTGATGTTAACTGGCGCCAAAGTGATAATTCGCGCACTTTCAACCCTTGGAGACATTCCACATGAATCTCACCGAACAGCTGCTCACCGCGCTCAAAAGGCACGGTGCCCGGCAAATTTTTGGCATCCCCGGCGACTTTGCCCTGCCCTACTTTCGCATCATCGAGCAATCGAAAATACTGCCGCTCTACACCCTGAGCCACGAGCCTGGTGTGGGCTTTGCCGCCGACGCGTCGGCGCGCATCAACGCCGGCCTGGGCGTGGCCGCCGTCACTTATGGCGCGGGAGCCTTGAATATGGTCAATGCGGTGGCCGCCGCTTTTGCTGAAAAGTCCCCGCTGGTGGTGCTCTCGGGCGGCCCCGGCAAAAACGAATCACGCTCCGGGCTGCTGCTGCACCACCAGGCCAAGACGCTCGACAGCCAGTTCCACATCTACAAGGAAATCACCTGCGACCAATGCCGCCTCGACGATGCCGAGCGTGCCCCGGCCGACATTGCCCGCGTGCTGGCCAGCTGCCTGCGCCACAGCGAGCCGGTGTACATCGAAATCCCGCGCGACATGGTGGCCGTGCCTTGCGCCGAGGTGGTCCCCGAGGCGCCGCAACGCGTCGACCCCGACGCGCTGGCCGCGTGTGTTGACGAGATTTTGCAGCGTCTGGCCAGTGCCACGTCTGCGGTGCTGATGGCTGGCGTCGAAGTGCGCCGCTATGGGCTCGAAGACAAAGTCGCCACGCTGTCGCGCCGACTCGGGCTGCCAGTGGTGACCAGTTTTATGGGTCGGGGCCTGCTGGCCGAGCAGAACGCGCCGCTGGTGGGCACCTACATGGGCGTGGCCGGTCTGCCTGAGGTGACGCACCTGGTGGAAAACTCTGACGGCCTGTTTTTGCTGGGCGAAATCATCTGCGACACCAACTTTGCCGTCTCCGAGACCAAGATTGACATGCGCAAAACCATTCAGGCCTTGAATGGCCAGGTCAACATCGGCTACCACACCTACGCCAATCTGCCGCTGGCCGCGCTGGTCGATCAGATGCTGACGCGGGTGGGCGCACAAGACAAAGCGTTCAACATCACGCCCCAGGTCTTTCCGCGCGGCCTGCAAAGCGACGACACCGGCGTCACCCCCACCGACATCGCCACCGCCGTCAACGACGTGATGGCCACGCACGGCAAGATGCCCATTGCCAGCGACATCGGTGACTGCCTGTTTACCGCCATGGACATTGCCCACACCGCGCTGGTCGCTCCCGGCTACTACGCCACCATGGGCTTTGGCGTGCCCGCCGGGCTGGGCTTGCAAGCCGCCACCGGCGAGCGCCCATTGATTCTGGTGGGCGACGGCGCCTTCCAGATGACCGGCTGGGAGTTGGGCAACTGCCGCCGCTATGGTTGGGACCCGATCGTCATCGTCTTCAACAACGCCAGTTGGGAAATGCTGCGCACGTTCCAACCCGAATCAGGCTTTAACGACCTGGACCACTGGGGTTTTGCTGAAATGGCCAGCGGACTGGGTGGCGACGGCGTGCGCGTGGCCACTCGCGCCGAGCTCAAAGCCGCGCTCGACCGTGCCATGGCCACGCGCGGCAAGTTTCAACTGATCGAGGTCACCCTCCCGCGTGGCGTGCTGTCAAACACGCTGGCGCGCTATGTGGCTGGCGTGAGGCGGCTTAACGCGCCAGGAAAATAGCAGTCGCACTGGCAGCGATGGCAGCGATGGCAAGCTTGCCGTAAACCACAAATCACCGGCGTCGCCCTAAACTGCGGCGCATGAATTTCACTGCTGTCACACCTGCCGCCCTGCCCTCAGCCCCAGCCAACTTTGCCCGCCGCATCTTGCTGGCCGTGAGCGGCCTGACACCGCAAATCGTCACCGAAACCCTGTATGCCCTAGCGGCTGACGAATTTGCCCCCTTTGTGCCGACCGAAGTGCACCTGATCACCAGCGCCGATGGGGCGCGCCGGGCTGAACTCTCGCTGCTCAGCGACGACCTGGGCTGGTTTCACAAGCTCTGCGCCGACTACCACCTGCCCGGCGTGCGCTTTGACCGCAGTTGCATCCACACCATGCGCGACGCCCACGGCCAACCCATGAACGACATCCGCACCCCCGCAGATAACCGTGCGGCGGCCGACTTCATTACGGCGCAGGTGCGTTCGATCACCGCCGATGCAGGTTGCGCGCTGCACGCCTCAATTGCCGGTGGCCGCAAAACCATGGGCTTTTATCTGGGCTACGCCTTGAGCCTGTTTGGCCGACCGCAAGATCGCCTGAGCCATGTGCTGGTCAGCGAGCCCTTTGAATCGAGCTACGACTTTTTCTACCCCACGCCTTACAACCGGGTGCTGCAAACGCGCGACGGCCAACTGGCTGACACCGCCATGGCGCAGGTCACGCTGGCCGAAATTCCGTTTGTCAGCCTGCGCCACGGACTGCCCACCAACCTGTTGGCTGGGGTGGCCAGCTTCAACGATACCGTGGCCGCCGCGCGCGCCGCGCTAGCACCGGCAGAACTGATGCTCGATTTAAAGCGCCAACGCATTCTGGCCGGTGGGCGCAACATTGCCCTGCCACCGGCTGAACTGGCGCTGCTGGCGGTATTTGCCCGTGAAACGCTGGCGGGCAATGAACCCCTGAGTGCGCCCACCAAAGACGTTCCCGACCCCCTCTGGGCACAGCGCTATTTGCGCGAGTACCGCCGCATCACCGGCAATCTGGCTGACATTGAGTGCACCGAGCGCGCCTTGAGAGATGGCATGGATGGCGATTATTTTTCCACCCGCAAGTCCAAACTGGAACGCCGCCTGAAGGCTGCCCTGGGCCCGGCGTTTGATGCCTACCGCATTCACGATGGTGGCGTGCGGCCACGCCGCTATGGGTTAACCCTGAAACCGGATGCGGTACGATTTGCGGCAGATGTGGCGTTCACGGAGGAAGTTTGATGACCATGCAAAACCCTGATTTATTGGCAGCATCATGCCGTGTGGCCCTGGCGGCTTACTTGCACGACCTAGGTAAATTTGCCGAGCGGGCACGCATCGATGTACCCAAAGACGCGCTAGACGCACACAAAACCCAGTATTGTCCGTTTCACACTTTTGAGCCAGGTGGCAAAAATGGTTATCACACCCATGTGCACGCTGCTTACACCGGGCTGGCTTTTGACGTTGTGGAGAAAACAGCACCGGACTTGATCAAGGGCAACTTGCACCCTTTCGTCAACCGGGCGCAATTGCAAGCGGACGACACGCGCACCACGGACTCACTCATCAATGCGGCTGCGGCGCACCACAAACCAGAGACTTTTTTGCAGTGGATCATTGCCACCGCCGACCGCGTGGCCAGCGGTTTCGAGCGGGACGAATTTGAAAAATACAACGCAGCCAAAGACGAAACCCCTGAGGCCAAAACTGGCAAAAATCACTACCAGGCACGCCAACTGTCCTTGTTTGAGCAGATCAGACTGGATGACAAGCCACAAAAACTCTCTGCCAAAGACCTGAACTGGCGCTACCCACTGCTTGCCCTGTCTCCCACTTCCATCTTCCCGCAACTTCGCGAAAAGTGTGAGCCTGGTACAGATGGCCCGGCACAAGCGCAATACAAAGCACTTTGGCAAGATTTTTTGACTGCACTGCAAAGCATTCCTGCATCGCACCGCAGCAACTGGCCATTGTGGCTGGATCACTTTGACACCGCGTGGCTCACCTTTACCCATGCCATACCCGCTGCCACGGCTTTTGGCACCAAACCCGAAGTCTCGCTGTACGACCACAGCAAAACCACAGCAGCATTAGCCACAGCGTTGTGGCGCTGGCACGAGGCACAAGGCCAAACTGATGCCAGTGCCGCCGCCGCTCTGAGAGACCGCAGCGACTGGCACACCGACAAACTGCTGCTGATTCAGGGCGACTTTTTTGGTATCCAGGATTTCATCTTTGCCGAAGGCAGCCAAACCAACAAGGCCGCGGCCAAACTGCTACGTGGCCGCTCGTTTCAGGTGTCATTGTTCACTGAACTGGCCGCGCTCAAGGTGCTGGATGCTTTGAGTTTGCCGCCCACCAGTCAGATCACCAATGCGGCGGGCAAGTTTTTGATCGTCGCGCCCAACACGCCAGAGATCAAAGCTCAACTGCTGCAAGTTCGCACCGAAATCAACCAATGGTTCTTGAATCACAGCTTTGGCCTGGCAGGCTTGGGGCTGATCGGCAAGCCTGCCAGTTGCAATGATTTACTCAAAGGCAACTTCAAAACCTTGATGCAAGCCCTGTTTGCCGCACTTGAAAAGGCCAAGCTGCAACGCTTTGACCTGACCGCGCCCGCCAACCCCGTGTCTGACGTGGCTTACCCGCACGGCGTGTGCCAATTCAACGGCAAACTGCCCGCCGACGCGGGCCTCGACAGTGCCGCCCTGTCACGCGACCAGATCAAGCTCGGCAGCGGCCTGACCCGCGAAGACCGTTTACTGATCGTGCGTGACCCAGCCGCATTAACTGGCAATAACCTGATCACGCTGGAAGTACCCATATTTGGTTACGGCGTGGCTTTCACAAAAAACGAAGAAGTCACCGGCAAATTCGGTGCGCTAGCCAAAGACGGCAACTTGCAGCGCTGCTGGGATTTCAGCCTGCCTGACAGCCTGAGCGACACCCTGTGGGATGGCTACGCGCGGCGCTTCATCAATGCCTACGTGCCTCATTTTTCCGAGCTTGACTTGCAAACCAGCAGCAAATACCGGGGGCTTGAAGGGGAAGTTGAATGGAATGAGCTGCGTTTTGGTATCGGCAAAACCCTCAACCACATTGCTTGCGAAGACCGCACCTGCCCCAAAGAGCCGGACAAATGGCAAGGCCAGGTAGCACTGCTCACCCTCAAAGGCGACGTGGACAACCTGGGCACCGTCTTTCAGCAAGGATTGCAGGAGCCAACATTCGCCAAGATGGCCGCGCTGTCGCGTCAGATGAACGCCTTTTTTGCCATCTGGCTGCCAGCGCTTTGCGCCAAAGAGTTCCCCAACACCTACACCGTATTCGCCGGGGGCGACGATTTCTTTCTGATCGGCCCGTGGCACAGCACGCAAGCACTGGCCGCGCGAATGGTCACCGAGTTCAAAACCTATGTGGCGCAGAACGACAAAATCACCTTTTCTGCGGGCATGGTGATGACCAAGCCCGGCCAGCCGATCAACAGCCTGGCCATTCAGGCCGAAGAGGCCTTGAGCCAAGCCAAGGGCAACGCGTTGGACGAGAAGGAACTTAAAAATGCGCTGGTGCTGTTTGGCGAGCGGGTGCGCTGGCCTGACTGGCCACAAGTGCAGGCTGCGCAAGAGCAACTGGAGCGGGTGCGCAACGACTATGAACTTTCAACAGGCTACGTTTACGGGCTGTTGCACCTGATTGACTTGGCATCTGATTCAAAAAATCCCGAACACGCCATGTGGCGCAGCCGCTTCGTTTATCGCACACAGCGCTACGTGCAAGGTGTGCGAGACAAGCATGGACATGCGCTGTCAGCAGAGCAAAAGAATGTCGCTCGAAGGATTCTTGGCGAAACTTTCTCAGTCATTGATCCAAAGCTGCTTGGCACGCGCTACCGCATTCCACTTTTCAACCATTTTTACCGTCAACGTTAAGGAGCAAGCAGCATGGCAACATATCAGGGAGGCGGCTACGGTCAGCGCTCAGGTGGACAGGCCCAAGGGGGCTACGGCAACGACCGCTGCAGCGCGCCAGCCGTGAGCATTTCAGTGGATGACATCAAGCTACAAGCACCTCTGTCTGTGGACTTGTTCGACAGGATTGCAAAGGACAAAGCCGCTATTGTGGCGATAGCCCGCAAAGATAATCTGAACGAGTCAACCCAATTGCGTAAGTTTTACGACGAATTGGTGATGTGGACAGACAAGGTACACAACATCGGAAAACTGGAGGCAGGCCAAAAGAGTGAGTCGGTGCGTGTGGCGCGCTACGAGCAATCCGCGCCCTTCATCAAAATGCTGAATGCCAAAGTCGCCTACGCAAAGGGACGTAAAAAGGTCGATGAGTGTTTCGAGGAGATGTTCTCGAAACTGATCGGCCAGATTGACAGCCCCGACAGCCTCAAACACGCCAAATTGTTCATGGAAGCCTTCATGGGCTTCTACAAAGCCCAGGAGAAATAAGCCATGACACAGCAGCAACTCACCGCCAT
>PFKL01000194.1 GCA_002784245.1 Comamonadaceae bacterium CG_4_10_14_3_um_filter_60_75 | reverse complement strand
TGTGGCTGCCCGGCACTTACGCGGCCGCACCGGCACCGGTGGCGGCCCTGTTTGCCATCATGACCAAGGTGGGTGCCTACGCCATCTTGCGGGTGGCGACCTTGATTTATGGTGACTCGGCCGGTGATCTTGCGGGTTTGTTTGCGCCCTGGTTGCTGCCCGCGGCGTTGGCAACACTGGCCGTGAGCATGCTGGGTGCGCTGGCCGCGCAAGATTTGCGCCGCCTGACGGCGTGGTTGGTGGTGGCCTCGGTGGGCACCTTGTTGACCGCGTTTTCGCTGGGTCAGGCCGGGGTGGCTGCCGGTTTGTACTACCTGCCGCATGGCACGTTTGCCGCGGCGCTGCTGTTTTTGCTGGCCGAGGCGTTTTCGCGCCGACGCTCAGACAGCCAGGACCGGTTTGTGGCCGACCAGGACATGCCGCACCATGCCCTTTGGGGCGCCTTGTTTTTTGCCGCTGCGGTGGCGGTGGCGGGCCTGCCGCCGCTGTCGGGGTTTGTCGGCAAGTTCCTGATTTTGCGGGCGTCATCAGAACAGCCCGCAGTTTGGGCCGTGATTCTGCTCACTGCTGTACTGGCGCTGGTGACGCTGGTGCAGGCCGGCAGTCGGCTGTTTTTCAGCCCGGCACGGGCCTTGGCAGCGCGTGATCCGCGGGCGCTGGAGCCCGCCAGTGTGCATCTGGAGGCGTTGGCCATCGTTGGCTTGCTGGGCCTGATTGTTGCGCTGACCGTGGCTGCCGGGCCCGCCTACGACTACGCGTTGGCCACTGCCGCCCAGTTGGCCGACCCGGCTATCTACATTCGCGCGGTGTTGGAGGGTAAGCCATGAAACGCTGGCTGGCGCACCCGGTGCTGACGGTGTTGTTGATGGTGTTGTGGCTGCTGCTCAACAACAGCGTGGCGTTGGCGCACGTGGTGCTGGGCTTGTTGCTGGGACTGGGCATTGTCCGCGTGACGCAGTCTTTTTGGCCCGAGCCCTTGCGCATCTACAAACCCTGGGTGCTGTTGCGCTTTACCGGCATCTTTTTGTGGGACATGGTAGTCGCCAACTTTTCGGTGGCTTGGCTGATTCTGCGGGGGCCGGCCCAACTGCGCCCAGCTTTTGTGGTGGTGCCGCTGGACATCCGCAATCCGTTTGCGTTGAGCTTGCTCGCCAATGCCACTTGTCTGACACCGGGGACGGTGTCGGCGCGTTTGTCGGCGGACCACCGGTCTTTGCTGGTACACGCGCTGGATATGGATTCACCCGAGGCCGTGATCACCTCGATCAAAACGCGTTTTGAAGCCCCGCTAATGGAGATTTTTGAATGTTGAATCTGGCTTTGACGGTGGGATTTGCGCTGGTCGGTGTGGCCTTCGCCCTGAGCTTTGGACGCCTGCTGATCGGGCCCGATGCCACGGACCGCGTGTTGGCGCTAGACACCTTGTACATCAACGCCATTGCGCTGCTGGTGTTGCTGGGCATCCAGCTGGCCAGCCCGCTGTATTTTGAGGCGGCACTGCTGATAGCGCTGATGGGCTTTGTCGGCACCGTGGCCTTAGCCAAGTACTTGTTGCGGGGAGACATCATCGAATGAGCACGCTGGTTGAATTCATTTTGTCGGTGTTGGTGGTGGCCGGCGGGGTATTTACCCTGATCGGCTCGCTGGGCTTGTGGCGCATGCGCGATTTTTATACCCGGCTTCATGGGCCAACCAAGGCCACGACGCTGGGGGTGGGGTGCCTGCTGGTGGCATCGTCGGCTTTTTTCAGCATCACCGGCGACGGCTGGAGCCTGCACGAAGTGCTGGTGAGCTTGTTCCTGTTCATCACCGCGCCGATTTCGGCGCACCTGATGACCAAGGCGGCGTTGCACCGGCATCTGGCATCGCTGGCCAGGTTGCCCTCGACACCTCCCATATCGACCGATTCGCGCTGATCCATGGTTGACTGGTCCCTCATGGGTGGTTTTGCTGGCGGTGTCGGCCTGTTCTTGCTGGGCATGGGACTGATGACCGACGGGCTGCGCCTGGCCGCTGGTTCAGCGCTGGAGCGCACGCTGGCGCGTTCGACCCGCACGCGCTGGCACGGCCTGGCTACTGGTACGCTGGTGACGCTGTTGGTGCAGTCGTCCAGCGCGGTAACGGTGGCCACCATTGGGTTTATCAATGCCGGATTGCTGACGCTGGGGCAGGCCATCTGGGTTCTGTTTGGCGCCAATGTGGGAACCACCATGACCGGCTGGCTGGTGGCGCTGGTCGGGCTGAAGTTCAAGATTGACGCATTGGCTTTGCCTTTGATCGGGTTGGGCATGCTGTTGCGCCTGACTGGTGCAGGCCAGCGACGCGGCGCTCTGGGCACGGCGCTGGCCGGGTTTGGTGTGCTGTTTTTGGGTATTGATTTACTGCGGGTGACGTTTACCGACTTTTCGGCCGGGATGCAGCTGCCCACGGGCACCGGTGCGGTTGACGTGCTCTTGCAGGTCGGTATCGGGGTGGCGTTGACGGTGTTGATGCAAAGTTCAAGCGCCGCGCTGGCCATCGCGCTGACAGCCGCGCAGGGCGGCCTGCTGGGTGCGCAAGGCGCTGCAGCGGTGGTGATTGGTGCCAACATCGGTACGACGGTCACCGCGGTGATTGCCGCGATCGGTGCGACGGCCAATGCCAAACGAGCGGCCGCCGCGCACATTGCCTTCAACCTGCTCACCGGTACGGTGGCCCTGCTGATGTTGCCTTGGCTGATTGAAGTGTTTGACCTGCTGCGTCAGAGCTTGGGTCTGGGTGAAGCGCCAGCGGTCAAACTGGCGCTGTTTCACACCGCGTTCAACGTCTTGGGTGTCCTGTTGATCTGGCCGTTGGCGGCTGGACTGACCCGGTTTTTGCAGGCCAGGTTTGTCTCGGGCGAGCAGCAAGTGGCGCAGCTGCGCTATCTGGACGATACGGTGCTTGCGGTGCCAGCGCTGGCGCTGGATGCCTTGCAGCGTGAAATTGACCGACTGGGTGACCTGGCACGGCAGCACCTGCGCGCGACGCTGACTGGCGCACCCGCGAGTGAGACTGGCGTGACGGAATTGGGCGAAGCCATCGCCCGGTTTATTGCGCGGCTTAACCGCGCCAGCATGCCCGCTGACAGCGCCGAGCGCTTGCCGCAATTGCTGCGGGTGGTGCGCTACCACGAGGCGGTAGCCGAATTGGCGAGTGAAGCGTTCCAGCTGCTGGCCCAGTGTGAGCGTTCTTCGCTAGGCACGGGGTTGGAAGACCCGTGGCAACAACAGTCGCAGGCTTTTTTGGACCAGTTGGCAACTGATTTGGCAACAAGGTCTGACCTTCAGGCCTTGTTGCCACCCTGGGAAGCTGGCTACCAGCGCTTGAAAGCCGCATTGCTACAGGCGGGCACGCACAGTGACATGAGCGTCACCCAGATGGATCTGCGTCTGCGCGCACTCAGCGCACTACACCGGGCGCTGGCGCAGGCGCTAAAAGCAGCGCAGCTGCGCCGCGATATTTTTGCCGGTGAAACGGTGAGCTGACCGTGGCCGATGCGAAAAGCCAAACTATTGCGCCAAGCTGGCGCAAGTGGCTCCCGACGCGCGAGCGTCTGCTGGCCAACCGCTGGTTGGCTTGGTTGGCTCCCTGGTTGGGTCATCCGGCGCTGTGGCATTGGTCGCGGCACGGTGTGGCCCTGGGAGTTGCATTGGGCGTCTTTTTTGGCTTGTTGATCCCGATTGCGCAGATTCCGGTCACCGCAGCAGCGGCGGTGGTGTTGCGCGCCAATTTGCCTGCGGCGGCGGCCAGCACCTTGATCAGTAACCCGGTGACGTTTGCGCCTTTGTATTACGCGGCGTTTGAACTGGGCAGTTGGGTCACGGGTGAAGCCACGCCGCCGTTGACGCCATTCGATGCCAGCGCCGATGAAGCTGCAACGCTTTCGGTTTGGGAGCGCATCCGTGCCTTGGGCAAGCCGCTGATGGTCGGGCTGGCGCTGCTGGCCGTCGCCAGTGGCGCGCTGACCTACGGTGTGATTTACCTGGTCTGGGGTGTGCGCACCCGCTGGCGGCGCCGGCGCCGCCGCCGCGTCAATTCAATGGTGCGCTGAATGCGCTGGCGGGCTCATCAGCCGGTCGGTGTAGGCAATCGCCATGGCTGACAGCAAAAAGGTGATGTGAATCACGGTTTGCGCAATCAGCACCTTGTCGGTGTAATTTGCCGCGTTGATAAAGGTTTTGAGCAGGTGAATCGAACTGATACCGATGATCGACATCGCCAGCTTGACCTTGAGCACCGAGGCGTTGACGTGGTCGAGCCACTCGGGTTGATCCGGGTGGCCGTCGAGATTGATGCGTGAGACAAAGGTCTCATAGCCGCCCACAATCACCATGATCAGCAGGTTGGAGATCATCACCACGTCAATCAGCGCCAGCAGCACCAGCATGATGACGGTCTCGTTGAGGTGGGTGATCGGTGCATCGGTGACATAGCCAATGCTTTCGACCAACGCGGCCAGAGCCGTCTGGCTGCCAAAAGCGGCTTCCAGCAAATGCAGCAATTCCACCAAAAAGTGATAGACGTAAACGGCTTGGGCAGCAATCAGACCCAGATAAAGGGGCAACTGCAGCCAGCGGCTGGCAAAAATCAGGCGCGGAATCGGGCGCAGCGTGGGGCTTTTTTCGGGAATCGGAGACGACATGGCGTTGGGTAAATACTATGGTGGTGCGCGAGTTTATCGCGCTACCATGTCAGCGTCCCGACAGTCAGTAGCATGTAAGTGCCAGCCATGACATTAGCGGGCGTTTTTTGTTTAACTAGAGGAGACTTATCTGTGACTACACCGACCACCGCTGTTGAATCCCTGCTGATTGAGAACCGGGTTTTCCCGCCCAGCGACGCGACCGTTAAAGCCGCCCGTATTCAAGGCATGGAAGGCTACAACGCCTTGTGCGCTGAAGCCGAAAAAGATTTCGAGGGCTTCTGGGCCCGTCTGGCCCGCGAAAACGTGGTCTGGAGCAAGCCCTTTACCAAGACGCTTGACGAGTCCAACGTGCCTTTCTACAAGTGGTTCGAAGACGGCGAACTCAACGCCTCTTACAACTGTCTCGACAAGCACATGGGCACGCCCAACGAAAACAAAGTTGCTGTCATTTTTGAAGCTGACGGCGGTGAAGTCACCAAAACAACCTACAAGGAACTGTTGGCCAAGGTCAGCCAGTTTGCCAACGCCCTGAAAGCACGCGGCATCAACAAGGGCGACCGCGTCCTGGTCTACATGCCCATGGGTCTGGAAGGCGTGGTGGCGATGCAAGCCTGCGCCCGCATTGGCGCAACGCACAGCGTGGTGTTTGGTG
>PFKL01000029.1 GCA_002784245.1 Comamonadaceae bacterium CG_4_10_14_3_um_filter_60_75 | reverse complement strand
TCTCCAGAAGCGGGCAATCAGCGCACGCAGCAGCAACTGCTGCACGCTGCTCATGTGCGGGTGTGGCGGCATCTCAAAGGCGCGCAGCTCCAGTAGCCCCAGGCGACCGGTAGCGGAGTCGGGCGAGTACATCTTGTCAATGCTGATTTCGCTGCGGTGCGTGTTGCCGGTGGCATCGATCAGGATGTTGCGCAGGGTGCGGTCGACCAGCCACGGTGGCATGGGATGGCCCCCACGCTCAGCCACTTCGTTGGATTCGCTGCCCCCCGTGGGGGCTGATTTCCCTTGGGGCGGCCCGGCGGGAAATCGACCATAAATCTCACGGTTTTTGTAGATTTGTTCCAGCGCGATTTCAAGCTCGTAGAGCTGGTCGTTGCGGGCTTCGTCCACACGCGGGGCCTGGCTGGTGGGGCCGACAAACATGCCGCTGAACAAATAGCTCAAGGACGGGTGGTTGTGCCAGTACAGCAGCAGGCTGGCCAGCAGCTCTGGCTTGCGCAAAAACGGGCTGTCAGACGGCGTGGCCCCACCCATGACAAAGTGGTTGCCGCCACCGGTGCCGGTGTGGTGGCCGTCGGTCATGAATTTTTCTGCAGACAGACGCGACTCAAAGGCGGCGTTGTACAAGAACTCGGTGTTGCGCACCAGGTCCCTCCAGTGGGTCACCGGGTGGATGTTGACCTCGATCACGCCGGGGTCGGGTGTGACGCTGAGAAGCTTCAGGCGCGGGTCACGCGGGGGCGGGTAGCCTTCAATGACGATCCGCACGCCCAGCTCTTGCGCTGTCGCTTCCACGGCGGCCAGCAGGTCCAGGTAATACTCCAGCCGCTCCAGCGGCGGCATAAAGATGTAGATCACGCCGGATGACTCACCCACAGCTTCGGCCGCCGGGCCATTGGCGCGGCGCGGGTCGCGCACCTCCACGCACAGCGCGGTGCGGGTGATCCAGTGGGCAGACTCGTGCGGGCCGGGTAAACGGGCAAAGTCGGCGGGCTCGGTTTGCTGGGCGCTTTGAGCGTGGCTGGACGTGCTGGTGCTGTCGGCAAAAGCGGTCGGGTTTTGCATCACCCGGGTGGCCTCAGAGGGTGGCAGGGCGCCAGCGACAAACGGCATGGCCGCTGTGGCGTTGACGCTGCCCGCAGCAGCGGCGGCTGCGCGACGCGCCGCACCGAGCGCCAGCCCCGCTTTGCCGGGCGCGTGGCTGGGTGCGTAACGCGCAGCGACTGCAGCGTAGGCTGGCAAGTCACCGCGCAGGGTGCTGGGGTCTTGCTCGATCATGTAGGGGAAGTCGGCTTGACTAACCCACGGCAGCGAGTCCAACGGCAGGCGCAAGCCCATGGGCGAGTCGCCGGGCATCAGGTACATGCGTTCGTCGCGCAAAAACCAGGGGCCGGTGGTCCAGGCGGCGCCATAGGTGTCGTCGTAACCCGTCACTTTGATTGACAACACATAACCAACGGGGGTGTCGAGTTTTTGCTCAAAGACACGGCGCAGGCGGGCGCGCTCCATCTCGTCGTCCAGTTTTGAGTTGAACGGATCGACATTGACCGGCAGGCGGCGTTCGCGCCAGAGGTAATACCAGGTGTCTTCATAAGCGGTCTGGATGAATTTGGCCGTGACGCCGAGCTTGGCGGCCAGCGTGGTTGAAAAGCGCTGCGCGTCAGCGTGCGTGTAGTGCATGGGTATGCGTTCGTCGGCAAACAGAGCCGGATTGGCCCAGACCGGCTGGCCGTCGGCGCGCCAGTAAATGTTGAGCGCCCAGCGCGGCAGCTGTTCGCCGGGGTACCACTTGCCTTGGCCAAAGTGCAAAAAGCCGCCCTCGCCATATTCCTTGCGCAGTTTGTGCACCAATTCGGTGGCATAACCGCGTTTGGTCGGGCCGAGGGCATCGGTGTTCCATTCTGGTGCGTCGCGGTCGCTCACGGCCACAAAAGTGGGCTCGCCGCCCATGGTCAGGCGCACGTCGTTGGTGCTCAGATCGGCGTCAACCGCATCGCCTAGCGCCATGATGGCGGCCCACTGCTCTTCGGTGTAGGGCTTGGTCACGCGCGGCGACTCGTACACGCGGGTCACGGCCATGTGGTGGGCAAATTCCACTTCGCATTTGTCGCTGCGGCCCTCAATGGGTGCCGCACCCGAGGGCTGCGGTGTGCAAGCCAGCGGGATGTGTCCTTCACCAGCGAGCAGGCCCGAGGTGGCATCCAGCCCCACCCAGCCAGCGCCGGGCAGATAGACCTCGCACCAGGCGTGCAGGTCGGTAAAGTCGACTTCGGTGCCGCTGGGGCCATCCAGCGCCTTCACGTCGGGTTTGAGCTGGATCAGGTAGCCCGACACAAAGCGCGCCGCCAGCCCGCAATTGCGTAGCAGTTGGACCATCAGCCAGGCCGAGTCGCGGCACGAGCCCGAAGCCAGCTTCAGCGTTTCTTCAGGTGTTTGCACACCCGGCTCCATGCGAATGGTGTAGTTGATGGCGTGGTGGACCGACGTGTTCAGGTCGACCAAAAACAGCACGCTGCGGCGCTTGGTGCGGTCAACCTTGTCGAGATACGCTTGCAGCAGCGGGGTAACGGGGTCGGGTGTGAGGTAGGGGGCCAGCTCTTGCTTCAGGTCGTCTTCGTAGCTGAACGGGAACTCTTCGGCGGCGGGCTCCAGAAAAAAGTCAAACGGGTTGTAGACCGCCATGTCCAGCACCACGTCGACGGTGACCTTGAACTCCCTGGTCTTTTCCGGGAAGACAATGCGCGCCTGGTAATTGGCAAACGGGTCTTGCTGCCAGTTGATGAAATGGCCCTCGGGCTCGATCTTGAGCGAATAGGAAATGATCTTGCTGCGGCAGTGCGGGGCAGGGCGCAAACGTATCACCTGCGGCCCCAACGCAACCAAGCGGTCGTAGCTGTAGTGGGTAACGTGGTTGATGGCGGCGTGGATGGACATGTAAAGGGTGTCTCAAAAAGTTAAAAATCAGGCTGATCCTAATGTGTGATCTAGCAATGTTAATGCCAGAGCTTGCGCGCTTAGGTTGAATGGCCACCCTGTCTTGCCGATGTGCGGTTTTCAATAAAGCCTTGGGCATCGGCTTTACGAGCAATTTCAGTGGTGCTGGCTTCACCCAGCATGGTAAAAATCAGCTCCAGATCGGTCATGTGGTCGCGCAGGTTGTTGCCGGTTTTTACCTGATCAAGACTTTTGACCTGGCTGTGCTCACTGGGGGTGACCCCAAAAGTGGTTTTTGCGATTTCGGCGGCCAGTCGGTCAGGCTGGCGTGCTCTGGGTTGAGCTGCTTTGCACCACCGGTCAGGTGTTCAATTTCTTTGGCAAAGGCTGTTGGATCATGGGGTAGGGTGAGGTTTTTGGACTGGCCTAGCCCAGGGTGGCGAGCAGTTGGGTGGCGCTATCAGCGAGGTTGTTGGTGGATAGGTCGTGCGGGGCGGTTTGCAGTTGCGCGCGCAGCGCCGGTGGGCTTGTGGCCATGTTCAAGCCATCCAGTCTTCAAGTTTCAGATGCGGCACGTTTTCAAAATGGCGCGTGTTGTGGGTGACCAGAATCAGCTTTTCAGTCAAGGCGTGGGCGGCGATTTGAGTGTCAAACTCTCCCACAGGGCAGCCGTTGCGCTTTAAATAGGCTCTGATTCGACCGAATTCATCGGCGGCCTCAGTGCTCCAAGGTAGTGTGGGCAATTCCTTCAGTACCAGATCAATGCGGCGGCGGCGTTTGTCGAATTTGTCCATCAATTCAACGCTGTAGCGCAATTCGGCACGGGTAACGGCGGATATGGCAATGTCTTGTGCGTCCACCCCGGCTTGCATACGTTGCACCAAACTGGCGCTGACACCTTTTACAAAGTAACTGACGATGTTGGTGTCGAGCAGGTAACGCATCAGACTGTTGTCTTGCGCGTACGCTTCGCAACCTTCGTCACTTTTTCAAGTTGGGTGGGTTCAGCCAGATCACGGGCTTCCCAGTCTTCAAATGGGCTGGGACGACATGCATCATCACGCGGGGGAATGAAGTCTTCAGTGAAAGGCTGCTCGCGAATCAGTCTGAACAATTCTTCCAAGTTGCGTTTGCGCTTGTCATCGTCTTTGGCTCTCAAAATGACGTTGCCAGTGGCCGCATCGCGGTCAATCCAGACGGTATCGCCGGGCATCCGAAACGCTTTGGGCAGGCGGACTGCCTGACTGTTGCCCGATTTGAAGAGTTTGGCTTCAACTTGCATGAGCGGCCTCCTAAAATATATACAAAAACGTGACTACTTTATCACCAACCACGCAGCCCATGACCCACCACCAAAATCCCCGCGCCCTGTTGACCCCCGCCATGCGTGGCGTGATCGAGCGCATGGCGCGTGCGGCGCACGTGCCACTGCACGCGCTGACCCCGCAACAGGCGCGTGCCGCCTACGAGCTCGGCGCCGATGTGCTGGACCTGCCACCAACAAAGTTACCGCGGGTGGAGAGCTTCACCGTGCCCGCGCGCGATGGCTTTGACTTGCCGGTGCGCTTGTACGCGCCAGGCCTGGCCTCAATGCAGCCGCCCCTGCCTGTGCTGGTGTATTTGCATGGGGGTGGCTTCACCATTGGCAGCATCGCCACGCACGACATTTTGTGCCGCAGCCTGAGCCATCTGGCGCATTGCGCGGTGATCTCAGTGGGTTACCGCCTGGCCCCCGAGTACCGCTTTCCGGTGGCGTTTGAAGATGCCTGGGATGCCGTGCAGTGGGTGCACCAGCATGGGCTTGAACTGGGGCTGGATCCTGCCCGCATCGCAGTGGGCGGTGACAGCGCTGGCGGCACGCTGGCCGCCGCGTGTGCGCTGCAAGCGCGCGATGCCGGCCTGAAGCTGGCGCTGCAACTGCTGTTTTACCCAGGCACCTGCGCGCACGCCGACACGCTGTCGCATCGCACCTTTGGCAAGGGTTTTGTGCTGGAGGCCGAGCACGTTGCGTACTTTTTTGACCTCTACATTCCCAACCACGCTGACCGCGAGGACTGGCGTTTTGCACCGCTAAACGCGCCTGATGTCGATGGTGTCGCCCCGGCCTGGTTTTGTCTGGCCGAATGCGACCCGCTGGTCGACGAAGGACTGCTGTACGCCGACCGCCTGCGCGCTGCCGGTGTGGCAGTGGACCTGGAGCTGTACCGCGGTGTCACCCACGAGTTCATCAAGATGGGCCGCGTGCTGCCGCAGGCGCGCCAAGCGCATCTGGATGCAGCGCGTGCGCTTCGACTTGCTTTTGGCATCGCGTTGTGAGCGCCAGCGATAATTCAATACATGTCTACCCCCAAAGTTCTGTTCGGCTTTCACGCCGTGGGCGTGCGCCTGAAAACCGCGCCCAAATCCATCGTCGAAATTTACGCTGACCCAACCCG
>PFKL01000237.1 GCA_002784245.1 Comamonadaceae bacterium CG_4_10_14_3_um_filter_60_75 | reverse complement strand
CGCCCAGCAACTTGGCGTGGTTGAGCGCACCCAGCTGCATGCCGGCACCTGCAGCCATCAGGCCCAAAGCGAGAGAAGCACCGCCAATGCGACTGACGGTGGGCTCCAGCCAGCCGGGGATGTGAAATCCCGCCAGGTTGGCGATCAGCCCGCTGGCCGTGCCAATGATCAGCGGGTTGCGCACCAGCTCAGCCAAAAAACCGCGCTGGCCGTGGCGCGCCATCGGCCACACTGCGCCAACGTTCATCAGTGGCACGCTGACACCAATCAGCAGCGCCAGCACCGCCAGACCCTGTGCACCAGCCAGCTTTTCGGCCAACGCCAGGCCAATGAACGAGTTGAACCGGAAGGCCACCTGCGCGCTGGCCGCATGCTGGCGCAGCGCCACGTGGCCCTTGAAGCCAGGCCAGTAGGGCACCGAATACGCCAGCGCAATGCCGCCCAGCCCCAGCGCCCAACCGGCACCGACCAGATTGCCCGCCGTGTTGATGTCAAGCGGGCTTTTGACGATCGACTGAAACAGCAGCACTGGGAAGAACAGAAAGTACACCAGCTGCTCGACTTGCGTCCATACCGGGCGGTTGAGCGGCGTGAAGCGGCAGACCAGGTAGCCGATCAAAATCAGCGAAAAATCAGGAAAAAGCAGTTGGGCGAAGTTCACCCGGCGAGAATAGCAGGCCATGCCCGCTCCCGTACCACCCCCAGCTGTCAAACCTGCCACGCTCGACCCGGTGATTGACACCTTTATCGACGCGCTGTGGCTCGAAGACGGCCTGTCAAAAAACACGCTGGCCGCCTACCGGCGCGACCTGACGCTGTTTGCCGCCTGGCTGGCCGGGCAGGGGGTGCCGCTGCAGCAAGTCACGCAAGACCACCTCAACGGTTATTTTGCCCAGCGCCACACGCAGACCAAGGCGACCAGCGCCAACCGCCGGTTGACGGTGTTCAAGCGTTTTTACCGCTGGGCGCTGCGCGAGCGTCTGGTGACTGCAGACCCCACCCTGAAAATGCTCACGGCCAAGCAGCACCTGCGCATGCCGGGCAGCCTGACCGAAGCGCAGGTGGAAGCGTTGCTGGCCGCGCCCGACGTGAGCAACGCCCAGGGCGTGCGCGACCGCACCATGCTGGAGCTGATGTACGCCAGTGGCTTGCGGGTGAGCGAGCTGGTGACCCTGAAAGTATTCAACATCAGCCAGGCCGACCACGTGCTGCGCGTGTTTGGCAAGGGCAACAAAGAGCGCCTGGTGCCGTTCGGTGAAGTGGCCAGCCTGTGGCTTGCGCGCTATCTGGCGCAGCCGCGCGCCGAGCTGCTCGCTTGCCACCAGACCGATGCCTTGTTTGTCACGCACAAGGGACCGACCCCCGGCACAGCGATGAGCCGGGTGATGTTCTGGATGCTGGTGAAGAAATACGCGCAGTTGGCGGGCATCACCCAGCACCTGTCACCACACACCTTGCGTCACGCGTTTGCCACGCACTTGCTCAATCACGGTGCGGATCTGCGCGCAGTGCAGATGCTGCTGGGCCACGCCGACATTTCCACCACCACCATCTACACCCATGTGGCGCGCGAGCGGCTCAAGCTGCTGCACGCACAGCACCACCCGCGCGGCTGATCATGCTCAGGTATCAGGCGGGTTGGGTCAAGTTGTCAGCCCAGACCAAAGCCTGTAGATGGGCCAGGTTGATCTGGTCGCCAGTGAGCTGCAAGGCGTTGGCCAGTTCGGCAAATGAGCGGTCGTCGGCGTTTTCGCAGGCCAGCGTCAGCTGCAAAAACGGTGCCAGTGACCCGGTGTTGTGCAACAGCGCGTCGGTGACCGATTGCGGCAGCGAAATGGCCGTCAGTGCGTCGGCCAGCGGGATGCCCAGCATGGTGTCCAGCAGTGAAAAGATCCCCACCACAAAGGCGTTGTCGCATTCTTCAGTTGTCAACAGCTGACCGGCCAAAAGCTCCATCAGGCGCCCGCGGATCACCGCGGCATTGCCCAGGGCGGGCGCGCTGCCAGCCGCGCCAGCGGTGGTCATCAACAGGGCGGCCCAGCGGAACAGTTTTTTCAAACCCAGCAGCATCACCGCATGGCGAAACGAGGTGACCTCGCAGCTCAGGCCAAAGCCGGCCGAGTTGATAAAGCGCAGCAGATTGAACGACAGCGTCGGATCGTGTTTGAACACCTCTTCAATCTCGCCGGTGCTGGCTTGCTTACGGATGAGATTGATCAACTGGATGATGGCCGCTTGCGCTGGACGTACCGTTTGCCCTTTCACCAACACCGGGTGGGCGAACCAGTAACCCTGAAACAAGGTGGCGCCAGCCTTGCTGGCCGCTACAAACTGATCTTCGGTTTCAATTTTTTCAGTAACCAGCTTGATCCCCGGGTAGGCCAGCAACTGCAGCGAAATTTTGTGCAGGTCGGCTGCACTGACGCGGGAACTATCGGCCTTGACAAAGGAGGCCAGCGTCAGCCAGCTGGCGTAGGCGGGGGCCATGACACTTTCGTCGAACGCCAGCCGAAAGCCTCGCTTGTGCACGTCGATCAGCGTTTGCAGGTAACTTTCAATGTCCTCTGTCTGATTGTCTGACGGGGCAACGGGAGGTACTTCGAGCACGATGCGCTCGGGTTCGACCAGTTCCAGGTGGCCACCGGCGAGTGTCTGGTGGGTGCAATTGATGAAGATGGTCTTGGATGTGTTGCGCATCTCGCTGTCGGCGTTGGACAGCAGGTTAAACAGCAGCGCTGCGTCGGTAGCGGCGCTAAACGAATCGGCACTGACCGAGCGGTCAAAGAGCTCGAACCCCATCACTTGGCGCTTGCTGTCCAGAATCGGTTGGCGGGCGATGGTCATGGGAGAGCTTGAAATGTTTTTAAAGGATTGGGACATGGTACGAGAGGCTCCGCGTTTCAGTTGGGTAGCGGTGTAACACACAAAGCGGCCAATTCGACGTCGGTGAAGCCGGCCAAGCGCCGCGCTGCCAGGTTGAACGGGCTGATCGTTGCCAATTGAAACGTAACCGTTCTCATCACGCAAAATGATATCGGGAATTTAGGCATGCTGCTGACCGCCCGTGGAAATCGGTCTGTTGCGAATGGCCGACGTGGCCCGCACCCGGCGCGCGCACCGTCGCAGGAACCTACAATTTGGCCAACAATGGCAGTCAAAGGATGTGTATGGCAATTTACGAAGTGAACGGCGTCAGCCCAACGGTCGCAGAAACCGCGTGGGTGGCCGACAGCGCCGAGGTGATCGGCGACGTCGAACTGGGCGAGGAGGTGAGTGTCTGGTTTGGCGTGGTGATTCGGGGCGACACCGACACCATCCGCATCGGTGCGCGCAGCAATATTCAAGACCTGAGCGTGCTGCATGCGGATGTGGACATGCCGTTGACGATTGGCCAGGGCGTGACCGTCGGCCACAAGGTCATGCTGCATGGTTGCACCGTGGGTGACGATAGCCTGATTGGCATTGGTGCGGTGGTGCTCAATGGCGCAAAAATCGGCAAGGGTTGCCTGGTGGGAGCAGGTGCGCTGGTGACCGAGGGCAAGGCGTTCCCCGACGGTTCGATGATCATCGGTAGCCCGGCCAAGGTGGTGCGCAGCCTGACGCCAGAGCAGCTGCAAGACTTGCGCTGGAGTGCCGACCACTATGTCGCCAATGCCAAAAAATTCAGGGCCAGCCTGAACAAGCTTGCCTGAGTTTGATCTTGTCTGAAATTCATAAATTTTTATTTGAGGGTCTGCCGGTGCGTGGCGTGCTGGTGCGCCTGACCGACGCCTGGCAAGAGGTTCTGGCGCGGCGCAATGCCAACACCAGTCACGGTGCCTACCCGTTGTCGGTGCAAAACCTGCTCGGTGAACTGGCCGCCGCAGCCGTACTGCTGCAATCGAACATCAAGTTTGACGGCGCGCTGGTGCTGCAGATTTTTGGCGATGGGCCGGTCAAGCTCGCGGTGGTTGAGGTTAGCAGTGACTTTGGCCTGCGTGCCACGGCCACCGTGGTTGGCCCGGTTGCAGCCGACGCCACCTTCAGCCAGCTTGTCAATGTCGGCAACACCGGGCGCTGTGCGATCACTCTGGACCCCAAGACGCGCCAACCAGGCCAGCAGCCTTACCAGGGCGTCGTGCCGTTGTCGGATGCACACCAAGCCAAGTTTGGGAGTGTTGCTGCCGTGCTGCAGCACTACATGCTGCAAAGCGAGCAGCTCGACACGACGCTGGTATTGGCGTCCGACGACAAGGTAGCGGCTGGTTTGCTGATTCAGCGCTTGCCGGAGCAGGGCGTTGGCAATCTTGCCGGCAGTGCCCCTGACGTGTCTACCTCGGCGATTGACCCGCTGGAGGATTACCGCCGGATTGCCACGCTCGCAGCGAGCCTGAAGGCGACCGAATTGCGCGAACTGGACGCCCAGACCGTCTTGCATCGGCTGTTCTGGGAAGAAAAGTTGCTGCGCTTTGAGCCGCTGCAAGGCGCGCAGGGCCCGCATTTCTCATGCACCTGCAGCCGCGAGCGCGTCGCCAGAATGATTCTGGGCCTGGGCGCAGACGAGGCTGCCAGCGTATTGCAGGAGCGACCTGATATCGAAGTGGGCTGTGATTTTTGTGGTGCGCAATACCATTTTGACGCGGTTGACGTGGCACAGATATTTCGTCAAAGCGATCCGCCGCCTCAGACCAGTAACGCGCTGCAGTAGCGCGGCCACGCGATCAGATAAGCTGGTTGTCCTGATTGAGTGCGTCGTCCAGACGCGCCAGCAAAACGCTGAGTTTCTGCGTTGGCACCGCATCTGCGCTGCTTGCACCTGCACCGTGCGTTGATGCGGCTGGCGCATGCTGGTCGGCCAGGTCAAACGCCAGATTGAGCGCGGCTAGCACGGCGATACGATCCCGTGCGCGTACTTTGCCGGCGTCACGAATCTTGCACATGGCGGTATCGACGCGTTCCACCGCTTCCAGCAGGCGCGCGTCGCCCCCATCAGGGCAGCCCAGCACATAGCTTTGGCCCATGATCTGCACTTCAAGCTGCTTCATTTGGCTTCCTGATCAAGAGCGGTTTTGAAGGCAGGCTTGACCGTGCCGTTGCCAGGCTCTGCGGGCAGGCGATCAAGCAGCGCATCCACACGGGCGCGCGCTGCGCCCAGACGCGATTTGAGCGAGTCACGCTCGTGCGTGAGCGCCTCAATTTGCTGCGACAACAACCCGTTGGTACGCAGTAATTCTTCGTAGCGCACCAGCAGGCGCTCTACCCGTTCGGTGATTTGGTCGATTTGTGACAGGTCCGACATAGACGCGCATTGTAGGGTTTGGTGCGTCAGTTTTGGCAAGGTGGCGCGGCTAGAATGCGCAGCGTTGGTGCTCGCGACGTGGTTCAAACGCCGCAGTTCAACGGGAAGCAGGAGGGTAAGCTGGCCAACAGCGAA
>PFKL01000141.1 GCA_002784245.1 Comamonadaceae bacterium CG_4_10_14_3_um_filter_60_75 | reverse complement strand
TTTTGGTGTGGCTTGCAGCGTGCTCGGGTGTGTAGGGGGAGCGATTCAAAGTGATGTGGGGGAGTTGGTGGAGTACAGCTGACATCACATTGCTTCCCCAATCAGCCGGGCAATGCGCTTTGCTACGGGTCCTGCGCCCGCTGCACTGCCTGTCTCGCGCGTGTTCACGTCCCAAAACCGCAGGCGTATAACCCAGTCGCTGTGCCGGGTTTGGCGTCAGGTAGTGGTTTGTCGAGAGACCACATCACTTTGAATCGCGCCCGTTCGTAGGAGGGGCGTTGGGCCAGAGTCGCCACGCCGGGGTCCGCGTGCGGCTGCAATCTCTCAAAATGACACATCAAGAAAAATCAGACAGTCGACCAACAAACTCTATCAACTGTGTCCCCAGGTCGTCTTGCCCCAGCAGCCGATCGCGGGCGCGGGAGATGGTGAGCTGCCATTGCGCCAGCGCTTCTTCGTCGAACAAGGCCACACTTTCCTGGTCACCAAACCTTGAAGTGTCGTTCCAGCGTGCGTGAGTCAGGCGCAACGAAGCGGGCGCATCAAGCCAATCGAGCCAGGCGTCGAGTTTGACGTGATGTGCTTTCTCTGTTTGTGGATAGATCTGCCAAACCAGGGGCTTGCCCGCCCACAGTGCGCGTACCAGCGAATCTTCACCGCGCACAAAATTCAGTTCACACGCCCACAACAGGTGGTCATAGTCGACTTGCGAGAGTGTGGGTAGATATGAAATCAAGAGCTGCTCGCGCTTATTCCGTAAGGGTTTGCTGCCATTTTTATCATGAATAAAATGCTGTACTGCAGCGCTGGCGCGTCCCGGTGTGACCAGCAACCGGGTGCGCTGTGGGCCGCACGCAAGCTGCGCCAGCAGCGTCGGCAAGGCGCGAGGTTCATAACAAAACAGCGACACCAGACGCTCACCCTGCCAAGCAACGCCGTGCTGTGCCAGCCAGGTGGCGCGGTCGAAGCTGGCTTGGCGCGCCAATAAATCGGGCTCGCGCAGCAAACCGCCGGTGCCAGCGGTGAAACCGGGGTAAAAAAAGTGCTTGACGAGACCTCGGCCCGGGCCGCTCATCACCGGGGAAGGTAAGCCGTGGCAGCGCCTGGCAAACGGTTCAGCACTCAGATACTCCAGGTTAATCCATAAGCAATTCTGTCGTCTAGCCCTTATTTTTCCTGCGTAAGCAGCTATGAATTCAGGATCAATCTCGCAACCGAAAGCCTCCACCAGCACGTCGCCCGGTATGATGCCGCGCGCATCAAAGGGCGTGCGCCAAGGCAGCACCTGCACGCCGGGCACATCATCGCGGACCATCCAGGTCAGCGCGCTGGCATCGTCGACCCACAGGCGTACCTGCTGGCCGCGTTGCGCCAGGTTGACGGCCAGCCGCCAGCACACGCCGATGTCGCCAAAGTTGTCGATCACACGGCAAAAAATGTCCCATTGCATGAAGCAGATTGTCCACAATAGCGCCCTATGTCTGACACCCCTGAAAATTTACCCGTCCCTGCAGCCAAGCACCCCGAGCAGTTGCTCAGTGACGTCGCCAGCCTGCCCGCGCTGCCCGGTGTCTACCGCTACTTTGACGCGCAGGGCCAGGTGCTGTATGTGGGCAAAGCCATCAACCTGAAAAAGCGGGTGTCGAGCTATTTCCAGAAGAACCACGGCGGCACGCGCATTGGCCACATGGTGAGCAAAATTGTGCGGCTGGAGACCACCGTGGTGCGCTCCGAGGCCGAGGCGCTGCTGCTCGAAAACAACCTGATCAAGACGCTCAACCCCAAGTACAACATCCTGTTTCGCGACGACAAAAGCTACCCCTACGTCAAGATCAGCAGCGGCGATTTCCCGCGTGTGGCGTACTACCGCGGCGCGGTCGAGAAAAAACACCATTACTTCGGCCCGTACCCCAGCGCGTGGGCGGTCAAAGAGGCCATTTTGCTGATGCAAAAAGTCTTCAAGCTGCGCACCTGCGAAGACTCGGTCTTTGCCAACCGCACGCGGCCGTGCCTGCTGCACCAGATTAAGCGCTGCAGCGGGCCTTGCGTGGGGCACATCAGCGCGGCTGACTACGCACAAGCGGTGGCGGATGCCGAGCGCTTTTTGAACGGTGACGCGCGCGAAGTGATGGCTGAGCTGGAGGCACGCATGATGGCGCACGCTGAACGGCTCGAATTTGAACACGCCGCCGAGCTGCGCAACCAGGTGGCGGCGTTGTCGAACGTGCTGCACCAGCAAAGCGTGGACAACGTGAGCGATCGCGATGTCGACATTCTGGCGGTGAAAGTGCAGGGCGGTCGCGCTTGCGTCAATCTGGCCATGGTGCGTGGCGGGCGACACCTGGGCGACCGGCCGTACTTCCCGGTGCAGGTGCAAGACGGCGCTGACGCGGCACTCGATGATGATGGCCTGGCCGATGCGAGCTTCACCCGTTCGGTCGAATCGCAGGTGCTTGATGCCTTCATCGCCCAACATTACCTGAACGTGCCGGTGCCGCCGTCATTGGTGGTGAGCCATCCGGTTGACAAAGCCCTGCTGCAGGCGCTCACCGTGCAAACCGGCATCAAGGTGACGGCGGTGCACGCTCCGCGCGAGCAACGCCGCGTCTGGCTGGAGATGGCGCAGACCAATGCCAACCTGCAACTGGCCAGGCTGCTGTCGGAAGAAGGCTCGCAGCAAGCGCGCACACGCGCACTGGCCGAAGCGCTGGATGTGTTGCCCGATGCGCTGGAGGAATTGCGCATCGAGTGCTTTGACATCTCGCACACCGGGGGCGAATCGACGCAAGCCTCGTGTGTGGTGTTTCACCACCATGCGATGCAAAACGCCGAATACCGCCGCTACAAGATCACCGACATCACCCCCGGCGACGATTACGCCGCCATGCGTCAGGTGCTGGAACGCCGCTACGGCAAGCTGGCTGAAGTGTTGAGCGAGGCCAAGCGTACCGGCGAGATGCCGCCCGGCACCGGGCGCCTGCCCGACCTGGTGTTGGTCGACGGCGGCAAAGGCCAGGTCAGCATGGCGCGCGAGGTTTTCGAAAAATTGGGGCTGGACTTGTCGCTGATCGTCGGTGTGGAAAAAGGCGAGGGCCGACGCATTGGCCTGGAAGAATTGGTGTTTGCCGACGGCCGCGAGAAGGTTTACCTGGGCAAGGATTCGGCCGCGCTGATGCTGGTGGCGCAGATTCGTGACGAGGCGCACCGCTTTGCCATCACCGGCATGCGCGCGGCGCGCGCCAAGGTGCGTATGGACGGCGGCAAGTTGGAGGAAATTCCCGGCATCGGCCCCAAGCGCCGGGCCCGGCTGTTGCAGCGTTTTGGCGGCGTGCGCGGTGTCGCACTGGCCTCGGCCGATGACATTGCGTCGGTGGAGGGGATTTCGCATGAATTGGCGCAGGAAATTTACCGGACGCTGCACTGACAACCTGCAGGCACGGTGGCTGGGTCATGCCACAATCCAATCATGTTCTGGACCATCCCCACCCTCATGACCTGGGCGCGCATTGTGGCGATCCCGCTGATCGTCGGGGTGTTCTATTTGCCGCTGGAGCCCGCCACTCGCAACCTGATCGCCACGGTCATGTTTGTGGTGTTTGCTGCCACTGACTGGCTCGACGGCTACCTGGCGCGTCGGCTCAACCAGGTGTCGGCGTTTGGCGCTTTTCTGGACCCGGTGGCTGACAAATTTTTGGTCTGCGCCAGTGTGCTGGTGCTGGTGCACCTGGGGCGCGCCGATGTGTTTGTGGCACTGATCATCATCGGGCGCGAGATCGCTATTTCTGCCTTGCGTGAATGGATGGCGCAGATTGGCGCGTCCAAAAGTGTGGCGGTGCACATGATCGGTAAACTCAAGACCACGGCGCAAATGACGGCTATTCCGTTTCTGCTCTATGACGGCAAGTTGTTTGGCCTGATCGACACCCATGTGTGGGGTGTCTGGCTGATCTGGATTGCCGCTGTCATGACCGTCTGGTCGATGGTCTATTACCTGCAAAAAGCGCTGCCCGAGATCCGGTCACGAGTGAAATGACGGCGGCGCTTGAGCGGCCCCTGATCCGGGCCATGCCGGCTGTGTTTGTGCTGATCTGGAGCACCGGCTTCATCGTTGCACGCTATGGCATGCCCCATGCGCCGCCTTTCAAATTTCTCGTGTTGCGCTATGTTTTTTCCATTGTCTGTTTTTTGCTTTGGATCACCCTGGCACGGGTCAAGTGGCCCGCGCGGCGCAATCAATGGGCGCACCTGGCGGTTACCGGGGTTTTCATGCACGCTTTTTATTTGGGAGGGGTCTGGGCAGCCGTCAAGCTGGGTATGGGCTCGGGTTTGTCGTCTTTGATTGTGGGCTTGCAGCCGGTGCTGACCGCGCTGTGGCTGGCCGCTACCGGCAGTCGCGTCGTGCCGCGCCAGTGGTTGGGCTTGGTGCTGGGCTTGATCGGTTTGGTGATGGTGGTGTCGCGCAAATTCGGTACCGGAGGCGAGGCCAATTTGCTCAACCTGTCGCTGGCCATCGGCGCGCTGCTGAGCATCACCATTGGCACGCTTTACCAGAAGCGCTTTGTGACCACGTGTGACGTGCGTACCGCCAATACCGTGCAACTGATGGCCGCACTGCTGGTGACCTTGCCGCTGGCTGCCCTTGAGCAAGAAGGCATTGACTGGCATGCTGAGTTGATTGGTGCCATTGCCTGGTCGGTGCTGGTGCTGACGCTGGGCGGCAGCTCGTTGCTGTACCTGTTGATTCAAAAAGGTGCGGCCGCGGCAGTGACCAGCCTGATGTACCTGGTGCCGCCAGTGACTGCATTCATCGCCTGGCTGCTGTTTGCCGAGCTGATCACGCTGACCACGATTTTGGGCACACTGTTGACCGCCGCCGGGGTGGCCTTGGTGGTGTGGCGGCCACGGGCTTGAGCCACAGTTTCAGTCCATCTGAGTCCACACTGCCGCCAACGGGGGTGATGCAGACCTATTTGGTGTGGTTAGAAGCGCGTTCAGCTGAACCCGGCATGGCGACTGGGCTATGCGCATGCGGTTTTGAGGTACGAACACGCGCGAAACAAAAGGAGCAGTGTGCCGGGCGACTGTCGGCGCGCGCCTCGCACCTCAAAGCCCGGTCGCATAGCCCAGTTAACATCAATCCATTTCAGGAAGCAACGTATGTCAGTTCAAAAAATTGCAGTGATCGCCGGCGATGGCATTGGCAAGGAAGTGATGCCTGAAGGTCTGCGCTTGGTGCAGGCGGCGGCTGATAAATTTGGCATCGCGCTGCAGTTCGACCATTTTGACTTTGCCAGCTGGGACTACTATGAAAAGCACGGACAGATGCTGCCCGACAACTGGAAAGAGCTGATTGGCGGCCATGATGCGATTTATTTTGGCGCGGTAGGCTGGCCTGAAAAAATACCGGATCATGTGTCGCTGTGGGG
>PFKL01000234.1 GCA_002784245.1 Comamonadaceae bacterium CG_4_10_14_3_um_filter_60_75 | reverse complement strand
CAATCATCTTTGGTAAACGGCCACAGCTATGAAATTTCTTTCAGCGCCGTCGGCCCCGGGGCAAGTCCAAATACAACGACAGCAACGTACACCATTGTTGACAAGACAACTAACACCTCATCTTTACCCGTTGTCATCGCAGACTTTCCATCAGATCAACCCTTGAGTCTGGAGATTTCTGCAGAAGCCAACGCTACTGTGAATATCCCCGGTCTTTCATTGCAAATCACGGGCACTCCTGCTAACGGTGACACTGTCTCCATCACGCCCGACCCCAGCATCTTTAGTGTGCTCGATCAAGCCATCAAAGACATCAGGGAAGCCCCCAACAACAATGGTGCCACCCAAGCTGTAGGCCAGGCGCTGCACAACATTGACATCGGCATGTCGCGCATTTCAGCCGTGCGCGGCCAGGCAGGTGACCTGCTCAACCGCGCCGACCGCATTTCTGCCAACCAGGAAAATCGCAGCATCCAGCTTGAGTCTGACCGCTCGCGCGCCGAAGACCTCGACATGATCAAAGGCATCTCGGACTTCAACAACCAGCAAACCGGCTACCAGGCCGCGCTGCAAACCTACGCCAAGGTGCAGCAGCTGTCGCTGTTCAACTTCATCAGTTAAGCAACCAGTGCCAATGCACCGTAGTCGCCCACACGTGCACCCAGTCCGGCGCTGACGATGGTGCAGCCGTCGGTGAGCGAAGGCAATTTGCCGCGCAGCACCGCCTGCAACTTTGGCAGCAGGTAGTCGCGGTGATGCCAGTAGACGCTGCCACCGATGCTGACGCGCTGCAGGTCCAGCGTGGCAACCAGGTTGTAGAGCATGCGCCCCATCACCAGGCACAATTCATCAATAATGCCTGCAGCCCTTGTATCACCTGCGTAAGCAGCTGCAAAAAGTGCAGCAGCGTCTGGGTAACCCTGGCTGGCAAAACGCCGCGCCAGCGCGTTACCTGCGATCAAGCCTTCCACGTCACCAACGTTGCCGCAGCCGCACAACGCATCAAAGTTGTCACTGACAAACAAATGGCCGGCGTGACCGGCGTTGCCATTCTTGCCGCGCAGCACATGGCCGTCCACACACAGCCCGGTGCCGATGCCGGTGCTCCAGGTGACGTAAGCGCAATTGGCCAGCGGCACGCCATCCGTCTGCAGCGCCCCCCAGCGGCGCTCAGCCTCCAGCGCGCCGATGCCGTCGTTTTCTACCCGCACGTTGGCGAAAGCCGCACGCAGCGGCGCCTCCAGCAAGGCGGTCTGCCAGTCGTTGGGCAGGCCGCGCGCCTTGCCGGCCAGGCCGCCGCAGATATTGGGCGCGGCCAGCTCCACCAGCCCCTGATTGAGCACAAATGGCCCGCACGACGCCACGCCCACGCGGGCAATCGTGTCCACGGCCAACCCCGCTGAGGCGGCGCTCTGCCCAATCAAACGGATGATCTGCTGCGCCAGCGCGTCGTTGGTGCCTGCGGTGGAGGTAGGCTCGGCCACCTTGGCGCGCACGCCGCGCTCGTCAACGATGTTGACGGCAACCTTTGTGCCACCAATGTCCACGCACGCAAGTGGCGCGCTACCAACTGGCAACTTGAAGTCGTCAATAGAAGGAGTGGTTGGTGTTGCAGTCATGATGGTGGAAATAGTCAGTGGCGACCGTAATCATCGCTCAAGCGCACGATGTCGTCTTCGCGCAGGTCATCGCCAAATTGCACTTCCACAATTTCCAGCGGGTCGGTCGTCTGATTGGCCAGGCGATGCACCTGCCCGAGCGCAATGTCGCAGTGCTGGCCTACCGCCAGATCAAACACCTGGTCGTCCAGCGTGACGTGCGCCCGGCCCTGCACCACGACCCAATGCTCGGCCCGGTGGTGATGTTTTTGCAGGCTGATCTGCTGCCCCGGCAAAACCCTGATGCACTTGATCTTGAAGCCGGGCTGCGCCGCCACCGCCTCAAACCAGCCCCACGGGCGTTCGGTGCGATGCGCTACGGCAGGGGTTGGAATATTCATGGGTGGCCGGGATAAATCTTCAGGCCGCCATGCTAATCGTTTGCCAAACAGCGAGTTACCACGCGGGTTCAGAGCACACGGGAAATTCCGGCGGCCACCAGGCTGAGAATGATGGTGGTGGTCAGCGGGATGAAAATTTCCTTGCCAAATACCTTGAAGCGCAAATCGCCTGGCAACCTGCCGAAGCCGAGTTTTTGCAGCCACGGCGTGAGGCCATTGAGCAGCACCAGCGCCAGGAAAACAACGATCAGCCAGCGAAACATGGTCTTGCGCCTTTTCCGTTACAGCGTGTGGGTTTTGTCACCGTGGTCAAAGCCCAGCGCCTGCCACGGCTCGCCCTTGTAGAAACCGATGACCTTGAAAAACTCGCCCATTTCGTGCTCCATGATGAGTTTTTGTGCCATCACACGGGTTTTCTGGTCGGCCACTTCCATCTGCTTGAGCAGGCCGCAGTTGATCAGGAACGTCGCCTGGCTGCAGTAACCCAGCACACCCAGGTCGGCCTCATTGCCCGCCATGGCCGCACCGGTGAAGTTGACGTGCGCGGTGATGTCTTTTTGGCCCACTGCGGTCAACGGGTCACCGTCGGCCTGGTGCGCCTGGTGGCACATCACTGTGCCCATGTGGCGCTGCGGGTGGTAGTACTCGGCCTCGGGGAAGCCGTAGTCGATGAAAAACGCAGCGCCCGCCGTCAGCTTGTCGCCCAGCGTGCGGATGAACGATTCGCCCTGCGGGTGAATCTCGGTCAGGTAGTCGTGCTCGCCGGGCACGTCAACCGGCGGGCGCAGGTCGGTCGCGCGGTCTTGCCAGGCGAAGGTGGGTGTGCCCTGCGCATCGGGCTCGCCCAAGCCCAAGCCCACGCCGCGCTCGTGCCACACACCGCCCACGCGCGCGAGCAATTTGACTGGCATGGCATCGAGCACCTCGTTGCCCAGCACCACACCTTGCATCGCCTCGGGCAGCGCGTCGACCCAGCGCACCTGGTCGGCAAAGTCAGCCAGCGTGGCCTGCTGACGCGCACGCAAGCTGCCCGAAATATCGACGATCGTGTAACGTTGTAATGCCACGCCCTGCGCTTTGAGCGCCTGCAACACCTGCAGCGCCAGCGCGCCCGAACCCGCACCAAACTCCCATACCTGGTCGGTGCCGGTCACCTGCAAGGCTTGTGCCACCTGTTGCGCCACGGTCCAGCCGAACAGCGGGGTCATCTCGGGCGCGGTGACAAAGTCGCTGCCCGCCACCCGCGCGCCGCCTTCTTTTGTGTAGGGCATGGTGCCAAACTTGGTGCTGCCGTGCGCGTAGTAGCCCAGACCCGGCGCGTACAGCGCCTGGCTCATGAAATGGTCAAAGCCGATCCAACCGCCGCTGTGGGCAATATCCTGGGCAATAAGGGCGGCCAGTGCGGCCGTTAAACTTGAAGCTGTCGTCATATCCTGCGGATTGTCCCTGAATGTCCACCCAATCTTTAAACCCTGACCGCCAGCCGACCGTGCTGATCACCGGCGCGGCCAAGCGCTTAGGCCGCGAGATCGCCCTGCACCTGGCGACTGCGGGCTGGCGCGTGGCCGTGCATTACCGCGATTCGGTCGACGAAGCTCGCAAAACAGTAGCGGACTGCACCAGACTGGCCGGCGCTAGCACTGCTTTTCGTGCCAATCTGGCCAATGAGACGGCGGTGCGCCATTTGCTGCCCAGCGTGGTCGAAGAGTTTGGCTACGTCGACGCGCTGGTCAACAGTGCCTCGACTTTTGAGCACGACACGGTGGCCACCTTCAGCTTTGCCGCGCTGGAAAAGCACATCCGCTCCAACGCCGGGGCGGCGGTTTTGCTCAGCCAGGCGCTGCATGAGCACCTGGCCAGCCGCGATGCCCGTGGCGCGGTGGTCAACCTGCTGGACCAGAAACTGTGGAACCCCAACCCCGATTTTTTGAGCTACACCTTGTCCAAGGCCGCGCTGGAATCCGCCAACACGCTGCTGGCGATGGAACTGGCGCCGCGCGTGCGCGTCGTCGGCGTGGCCCCCGGCCTGACGCTGACCAGCCACATGCTCAGCCCGGAGAAATTTGACACGCTGCACAAACTGGCCCCGCTGGGCCACTCGTCCACCGCTGCGGACGTGGCCGCCACCGTGGCCTTTGCCCTGACCAACAATTCCATCACCGGCACCACGCTGCTGGTCGACGGCGGCCAGCACCTGATGAAGTTCGAACGCGACTTCTCGCTGATGTGATGCCGCCGATATCCGTCCACTTATCTTTTCAGCCATGAGTAAAACCGCCCCCAAGGCCCCAAACTTGCTGGGCCTGCAAACCCTCACCCTCACCGGCCTGCGTTTTGACGCCAACCTGGGTATTCTGGAAACCGAAAAGACCGCGCCGCAGCCGATCCAGGTCGATGCCGAACTGAGCCTGGGCGCACAACCGCTGCTGCCCTGCGACGACGACATCTGCAGCGTGCTGGACTACCGCAAGGTGCGCAAGATCATCATCGACGAATGCACCGCCGAGCACGTCAACCTGCTCGAAACACTCATTGGCAAGCTGTGTAACCGGCTGATGCAACTGCCCAACGTGAAAGGCGTGCGCGTCAAGATTGCCAAGCTGGAAATTTTTGCCGACTGTGAAGTCGCCATCCGCATGGAAACCGGGTTGTGGTAGACCGACACACGACGATGAACTCAACTGCAACTGGCCCCGAAATCGTCACCGTCGCTGAAACAGTACGGCCAACACGCCCCAACCCCAAGATCGAGCGTGAAACGCACAAGCTCGAAAAGCGCCTGTGCCGCCAGGTCGGCCAGGCCATCATCGACTTCAACATGATCGAGAAAGGCGACCGGGTGATGGTGTGCGTCAGCGGCGGCAAGGACAGTTTTGGCCTGCTCGACATCTTGCTCAAGCTGCAGCAGCGCGCGCCGGTTCACTTTGACATCATTGCCGTCAACCTCGACCAAAAGCAGCCCGGGTTCCCGGCGCACATCCTGCCCGAGTACCTGGCCAAACTGGGTATCGAGTACCACATCGAAACGCAAGACACCTACAGCATCGTCAAGCAGAAGGTGCCCGAAGGCAAAACCATGTGCAGCCTGTGCAGCCGCCTGCGCCGGGGTATTTTGTACGGCGTGGCCGACCGGCTGAAGATCACCAAGATTGCGCTCGGTCACCACCGTGACGACATGTTGCACACCTTCTTTTTGAACATGTTTTTCGCCGGCAAACTCAAGGGCATGCCGCCCAAGCTGGTCAGCGACGACGGCGGCCACATCGTCATTCGCCCGCTGGCTTATGTGGCCGAGAAAGACCTGACGGCGTGGGCCGCGCACCGGCAATTCCCGATCATTCCGTGCAGCTTGTGCGGTAGCCAGGAAAATCTGCAGCGCCAGGAAATCAAGCGCATGGTGCACGCCTGGGAACGCCAGTACCCGGGCCGCACCGAGACCATGTTTACCGCGCTGCAAAACGTGGTGCCCTCGCACCTGATGGACGCCACGCGTTACGACTTCAAAGGCATCAAGATCACCGGCGTGGCCGATGCCAATGGCGACACGGCGTTTGACGCGCAAGATTTGCCCTCGCCCACCTTGCCCGGCGTGGGCGTGGTCACACTTTGAAAATATGCATAAAATTGGCCTCTAACCCTTATGAAGCAAGCGCAAGCAGCTCTTTTATTAATAGTATTTTTATTGACCGGCTGCGCCAGCAACCGGTTGATTGACAGCCAGGTCAACGCCTTTGCACCGCAGACTGTGCCCACCGGCAGCGCCTACTTGTTCGAGCGCCTGCCGTCGCAGCAAGACAGCACCGGACAAGACCAGTTGGAGGCTTTTGCCCAAGATGCGCTGGCGCAAGTCGGTCTGAAGCACGACGAAGCGCGCGCCGCTTACAGCGTGCAGGTGTCAGCCAACCAGCGCGCGCACAGTGTGCTGCTTGACCGGCCAGCGCTGGGCTGGCAATTGGGCTGGATGGTGGGCAACGGCGGCATCTCGGTCGGCGGCGACGACTTGTTTCCCGGGCTGGAGGCGCAAACCAATTACCAATACGAAGTGGGCCTGATCGTGCGCCACCGCGCCAGCCAGGCGGTGGTGTTCGAAACCCGCGCCACGCACGATGGCCCCTGGGCCGACAGCGCGCAGATTCTGCCTGCCATGCTGCAGGCGGCGCTGCAAGGCTTTCCGGCGCCACCCGCAGGCATGCGCCGCGTCAACATGGAAATACCGCGCTGAAACGCGTGCGCTTGGCGCGTCACCTTTGCACAAGCATTCACACGCTTTCATCGGTATGATCGCCCGGAGTTGAAAATCATGTGTCATCGGCTGCTTTCAAGCTGTCTTTTTGCCCACCTGCCCTATTCATGGACGAAATCCGGTCTGAACTTATTGACGTCGAACACTTGCAGCCTGGCATGTACGTCGAGCTTGAGCTGGGCTGGATGGCGCATCCGTTCCCCACGGGCAGTTTCAAAATAACTTCTGACAAGCAGATTGAGATCATCCGCGGCCTCGGACGCAAGCAGGTCCGCTACCTGCCCGGCAAAAGCGATCAGATTACACCCATCCCCCCCATGAACCCGGCTAACGCAGCCAACGCGAACCCGGCCTCGGCCGATGCGCAGCTGCAACGTCAGGAGGACGCTGCCCGCGAACAACAACGACAGCAACGCGCCGAGCAACTTGCGGCCCAGCAGCGCGACCTGGCGCTGTGCGAGCGGCGTTTTGGCCAGACGGTGCGACAGTACAAACAAGTCCTCGAGCAGGTTTACAGCCAGCCTCAGGCGGTGCTGGCGCAATGCCAAGCGCTGATCACAGACTATGTCACCGAGATGCTGGGCACGGGCGAATCGGCGATCCGCTTGCTCTCGGACGGTTCGGGTGACAAGCTGGCGCTGCACCCGGTGAACATCACCATCATCTCGCTGCTGCTGGGTAAACAACTGGGCCTGAGCGCGGCCGACATGACCGACCTGGGTCTGGCGGCTTTTTTGCACGACATCGGCAAGCTGGAGCTGCCCGAGCGGGTGCGCTGGCTGGAAGACAGTTTTTCGGCGCACGAGGTCAAGGCCTACCAGACCCATGTGGCGCAAGGCGTGCTGCTTGGCAAACGCATGGTGCTGCCCGCCGGTGCGCTGCTGGCCATCGCCCAGCATCACGAATTGGCCAACGGCAGCGGTTTCCCGGCGCGGCTCAAGGGTGATGCCATCACCCTACCGGCCAGGATTTTGGCGCTCGTCAACCGCTACGAAAACCTGTGCAACCCCAGCCGCCCCAGCAACGCCCTCACCCCCCATGATGCCTTGGCGCTGCTCTTTGCACAATTCAAGTCGCGCTTTGATGCCAAGGTGCTGAATGGCTTTGTCCGCATGATGGGTGTGTATCCGCCAGGCTCGGTGGTGCAGCTTACCGACGCACGCTACGGCTTGGTGGTGTCGGTGAACTCGTCGCGGCCTTTGAAGCCGCGGCTGGTGGTGTTTGATGCCAAGGTACCCAGACACGAGGCGCTGATTCTGGATCTGGAAACCATGCCGGAGCTTGGCATCCAGCACAGCCTCAAACCCGCGGCCTTGCCGCGTGCGGCGCTCGACTACCTGTCGCCACGCCAGCGCATGAGCTACTTTTTTGAACGCGCGGTTGAACTGCCAACGCCGCAGGCCGCGCCATGAAGCGCGTTGTCTGGCGCCCGTTGATCGATGGCTTGCTGGAATCGGTCTGGCTGGTTGATCCAGCGGACTTGCGCATTCTGGCCGTCAACCAGGCGGCTTGCGATCTGCTTGGGCTGGCGCGGGAAGCAATGGTGGGCAAACCCGCCATTGAGCTCACGGCCACCCCCGAAGACCAGTTTTTCTGGGAAGACGTGGCCGCGGGCCTGAGTGATGCCATCCACTCCGAAACGTTGCTGCGCAGCGCCGACGGCATCGCGGTACCGGTGGAGCGCCGCGTCAGCCTGGTCTGGCCCGAGGCCGATCGCTCGGTCTACCTGGTGGGCATGCGCGACCTGCGGCTGCAACGCAGCACTGAAAACGCGCTGGAAAAGCTGCTGGCCGAGCTGCGTGCCACGCTGGAATCCACCGCCGACGGCATTCTGGCCACCGACCTGAGCGGCGCCATTCGCAACTACAACCGCCATTTTGCCGAGCTGTGGTCGCTGCCGCAGGCGTTGCAGATGCAGCGCGACGATGCCGCCTTTTACGACCACCTGGCCAGCCAGGTCTGTGACCCGCAGCGCTACCAGCAACGGCTGCAAGAGATCGCCGCAGACCCGTTGCTGGAAACCTCTGACGTGCTGTTGCTCAAGAACGGGCGGGTGCTTGAGCGCGTCACCCGCCCCCAGTACAGCCGCAGCCAACCCACCGGCCGGGTGGCCTCGTTTCGTGACATCACGCAGAGTCTGGCGGCGCAATCGCAACTGAAGCTGGCTGCCAGGGTGTTTGAGTCCAGTCTGGAGGCGATCTTCGTCACCACCGCGGACTTCGCCGTCCTGAGCGTGAATCCAGCGTGCGAGCACCTGCTGCAGCGCCCGCGAGACACGCTGCTGGGCACGGCGGCGCAAGCTCTCTTTGACGACACGCAAGCCCCCGAACTGATGTCCGGCGTGGTCAGTACGCTGCAGCAGCAGGGTTTGTGGCGCGGCCAGCTTTGCATCCGCCGCCCCGACGCTGCCGCTTGTACGGTGCAGATGTCGTGGGTGCTGCTGCGCGACGACGCCGGTCTGGCCACGCACAGCATCGGCTTCTTTCGGGACTTGACGCAAGAGCGCGCCGCGCAACAGCGTATTGAGCAATTGGCCTACAACGACGCGCTCACCGGACTGCCTAACCGGCTGATGCTGTCGCAGCGGGCCGAGTTTGCGCTGCGTGTGGCCGAACGCAATGGTGGCGAGTGCGGTGTGTTTTTCATCGACCTGGACCGCTTCAAGAACATCAACGATTCGATGGGCCACACTTTTGGCGACCGGGTGCTGATCGAGGTGGCGCAACGCCTGGGCAGCTGCCTGCGCGACACCGACACCCTGTGCCGTCTTGGTGGCGACGAGTTTGTTGTCTTTCTTCAACAAATCGACGCACGCGGTGCCGAGGTGCTGGCGCAACGCATTCTTGACACGCTGGGGCAAACACTGACCATTGACGACATGCAGTTTTCCATCAGCTGCAGTATCGGCGTGGCGCTGTACCCGGGCGACGGCAAGACGCTCGATGCACTCATCCAATGCGCCGATACCGCCATGTACCTCGTCAAGGCGCGCGGGCGGGGCAGCTTCCGCTTTTACCAGCCGCAGATGAACGTGAACCTGCTGTCACACCTGAAAATGGACCACGCCATGCGCCTGGCCATGGAAAAAGGCTTGTTCAAGCTGCATTACCAGCCCCAGATTTCGCTGGCCGACGCCAGCCTGCAGGGCACCGAGGCGCTGATCCGCTGGACTGACGCAGAGTTGGGCGCAGTTTCGCCCGCGGTATTCATCCCGCTGGCCGAAGAGTCCGGCTTTATCACCACCATCGGTACCTGGGTGCTGCACGAAGCCGTGCGCCAGGCCACGCTGTGGCAAAGCCGGGGTACGCCGGTAACTGTGTCTGTCAACGTCTCGGCGCTGCAATTTCAACAGCCGGGTTTCGTCGCAACGGTGGCAGCAGCGATCAATAGCACCGGCCTGGCACCGCAGCTGCTGGAGCTGGAGCTGACCGAATCGATCCTGATCCAGGACGCCAATGAAACGCTGGGCCGCCTGCACGCGTTGGCAAATCTTGGTGTAGCGCTGTCCATTGATGACTTTGGCACCGGCTATTCGAGCCTGGCTTACCTGAAGCGCTTTCCGATTTCCAAGCTGAAGATCGACCGCTCATTTGTCATCGGCTTGCCCGACGACGAGGGTGACCGGGCCATTGTCAGCGCCACCATCGCCATGGCGCGCGCATTGAAACTCAAGGTGGTCGCCGAAGGCGTGGAAACCCCCGCTCAGCGCGACTACCTGGCCAGCCTGGGCTGTGAGTCGTTCCAGGGCTTTTTGTGCTCGCCCGCCTTGGCCGCCGACAAGTTTGAGGAACTCATGGCCGGTTTACCGCACGGCACCGCCTGAGCCGCCAAAGCAGGCCAAGTGCTGGCGGCTGGGCAATTACAATCTTGTAAAACAAATAGGGCTCCAGCCCTTATGGTAAAAGGGCAATAAGCTCTATTTTAAGTAGCATTTATTCAAGCAAAGCCAAGCCATGCAAGTCACCCGCATCATTGCCGTGCGCCACGGCGAAACCGCCTGGAACGTCGACACCCGCATCCAGGGCCATCTGGACATCGCGCTCAACACCAAAGGCGTGCTGCAGGCCGGACGGGTGGCGCAAGCGCTGGCTGACGAGTCGGTGGACGCCATTTATGCCAGCGACCTGCTGCGTGCCTGGCAAACCGCCAGCGCCATTGCCCACGCCACCGACTGCCCGCTCACCGCAGAGGTGGGCTTGCGTGAGCGCGCCTTTGGCAGTTTTGAGGGGCAAAGTTACGCCGATATTGAAGCGCAGTGGCCAGAAGAATCCATGCGCTGGCGCAAGCGCGACCCCGACTGGGCGCCGCCTGGTGGCGAGTCCCTGCTGGCCATGCGCGAACGGATCACGCAAACCGCCAGCCGTCTGGCGCAGCGCCACCTGGGCGGGCAGATTGTGCTGGTGGCGCACGGCGGCGTCATGGATCAGTTGTACCGGCTGGCCACCGGGCAGGCGTTGCAGGCGCCACGCGCCTGGCATCTGGGCAACGCCGCCATCAACCGTCTGCTGTGGACGCCAGAGGGCTTTACCCTGGTGGGCTGGGGCGATACCCGGCATCTGGACGACCTGACGCTGGACGAAACCAGCGTCTGACCCTCGGGCACGTCCACTACACTTCACCCGATCATTGTCCCCAGGGCCCGGCGCCCACACTCACGGAGAATTGTTGTGCAACTCGTTTGTCTTGACCTCGAAGGCGTTTTGGTTCCTGAAATCTGGATCGAATTTTCCAAGCGCACCGGCATTGCAGCGCTGTCGCGCACCACGCGCGACGAACCCAATTACGACAAGCTGATGACCTTCCGCCTGGACCTGCTCAAACAGCACAAACTGGGCCTGCCCGACATCCAAAAAGTGATTGCCGAAATGGGCCCGATGGCTGGCGCGCGCGACTTTCTGGACGCGCTGCGGCGCGACTACCAGGTGATCATTTTGTCGGACACGTTCTACGAATTTGCCATGCCGCTGATGGCGCAACTGGGCATGCCCACATTGTTTTGCCACAAGCTCGAAGCCGATGCCAACGGTTTTCTGGTGGCCTACCACCTGCGCATGGCCAACCAGAAAAAAGAAGCGGTGCAGCGCTTCAAGGAACT
>PFKL01000145.1 GCA_002784245.1 Comamonadaceae bacterium CG_4_10_14_3_um_filter_60_75 | reverse complement strand
GCGGATCACACCCTGCTCACGCCGCGGCTCCAGATGAATGTCACTGGCGCGCTGGTCAAACGCGTATTGCCACAGCCAGTCGACCACCTGCACCACACTTTGGTCGTTGGCGTCGAGCTGCTTGTTACTCTTGCCCAGTTCGACCAATTGCTCAAAACTGCCACCCGTGTTGCTGCCCGACTTGGCTGCCGCCCGCACCGATTTGGCCAAAGCAAAAAACTCGGCGGTGAAACGGGTGATGTCCTGCGGGTTGGCCAGCACCCGGCGCACGCCGCGCCGACTCTGGCGCTCTACCTCGGCCACCCAATCGGTCAAAAACGGCTCGGCGGTGGCCACCACCACTTCATGAGCCGTCACCTGTACCGGCAAAATTTTGTGGCGCTCGGCATAGGCCGCGCTCATGGCATCGGCCACCTTGCCCACGTCCACCTTGAGCGGGTCAATGCGCAAGTAGGTCAGGCCGGTGCGCGCGGCCAGCCACTGGGTGAGCTGCTCGATGTCCATCGGCTTGTCATCGCTGGCACGGCGCACTGCCACCGCCGACAGCCGCACCAACGGATGTTGTGCGCTCTCGGCCTGGGCGCAACGGGTGTGGATGCGCTGCGCCTCGGCGGCAGTGATTTGCGCGTCCGCCAGCAGCCACTGCACCAGGCTGCGCCAATCCAACGGACCGGTTCTGGCTGGCTGCGCCGCTGGCACGGACGGCTGCGGCTTGGGGCTGACACTGTGGCTCATCCCAGCATGGGTTTGAACACCCGAACCCATTTGTCAGCAGGCAGCCCCCAGCGAATTTGAATGGCGCGGGCGCGTGCCATCAACACCTCACGCTTGGGGCGGCTGGGGGTGTGCTGCGCCATCACCACCGTATTGCCTTCACGCGTGGGCTTGAAGGCCCAAATGGCTTGCTGGCCGAACGCGGCCGACATTTTTTCAACGCTGCGGTCAAAGCTGGAGGCGCGGCCAAACAGGTTCACCGTCATGCAACCCTCTGGCGTGAGCAAACGGCGGCAGTGGTTGTAAAACGGCAGGCTGTCGAGCACCGGCGCGGCGGCCTCGTGGTCGTACAAATCCACCTGCAGCGCGTCGACCGTGCCCCACCATTTGGGGTCGAGGATTTCTTGCGCCGCGTCATTCAGCACCACCTGCATCGTGGCGTTGTCGGCGGGCAGGTTGAAACGGTGGCGGCACATGGCCAGCACTTTGGGGTTGAGCTCGATGGCGGTGGTTTTCATGTGCAGTTCTTTGGCGCAGAACTTGGTCAGCGAGCCTGCGCCCAAGCCCAGTTGCATGGCGCGCCGGTCTTTGACGCTGTCAGGCTCCACAAACGGCAGCCAGGCCATCATGCGTTCCACATATTCATGCACCAGTCCGATCGGGTCTTGCAGGTACATGGAGCCTTGAATCCATTCAGTGCCCAGGTGCAGGTGGCGCACCGGACCGTCATCAGAGAAATTAACGTCGGGGAGTTTGGAGAGTAGTTTTTTCAAGATAACTCGATTATCTCCGCTGGCAACAAATGCACGAACGCCACCTAGGGCGAGCCCTAACTTGCTCAATGCACCGACGCCTGGTAAAAACCCACCTACCCACCCTTTCACCCCCCGCGGAGGAACCGATGTCAACCATGAAACCTTGCCCTTACTGGGTGCTGGCCGTCTGCTTTACGTCCATGACCGCTTCAGCCCTGCCACTTTCCGCCATGCGTGACGGGGACATCAGCCTGGACTGCAGTGCCATTCAGTCCGAGCAGCAGAACCTGAAAGAAGTCATTGCCGCTGGTAGCAACGACCCCACCATTGGCAAGGCGGCCGCTGCGGGCACTGCCAACGCGGGCGGCCAGTTGGCAGGTTCGATTGCAGCACAAAGCGCGGGCATTTTTGGCAGCTTGGGCGGACTGCTAAGCAAGGCTGCAGGTTCCGTCGCCCAGCAACAGGTCGAAGAGCGACTTGCACCAGACCAGCAAGCGTTAGAGCATGCCAAGCAAGCACAGGTACGTAGTCATTTTTTAACCAAACTGTCCGAAGCCCGGGCGTGCCGCGCTGATGACCCCAGCTTTGCGGGCAACCCCCTGTCACCAGCTGAATTCGCCGCGCTCTCAGACGGACCTGCAGTTGGCGTCGCCACACCACTTACCGTCGCGTCCACTGCAGACGCGTTGGCTCAGCCGATTGCGCTGCTGGAAAAACCACTGGGATTAGAGGGCGACCTCAAGCTGGGCGGCAAACGCTTTTACCTGGCGGAGTTTCGGGTGTTGTATGAAGTTGCAGGCGAGGTTGCCGCCCGCACAAACGCAGGCTACCTGGCGGGAACCAATTACGGCGCCACCAGTTCGCGAATCAAGTACCAGGTGCCAAAGGTCGACGTTGCGGCATTGCAGGCACTGACCGACAAGGCTTTTGCAGATTTTCAGCAACGACTACACAGCGCGGGTGTACCCCTGGAGCCAAGCGATTCCTTCATTGCACAGCACGGTGCCGTCTATCCGGCCACCGAAACCGCCAGTACAGCAGAAATCCCCGTATATATTGAGGAAGACCTGGGCTACACCCAGCGCAAATACATGGTGTTTGCCCCCACTGGCATGAAGTTGCAGCCGCGTGGCATTGCAGGCTTGGGCGCGGGCAATATCGGAACCCGCATCGACTGGGTCAAAAATAGACTGGAGGGGCTCAGCATCGGAGTGGCGTTGAATTTCACCACACTGGAATCCTCAGGCTCGGGCTCTTCGATCTTGCATCGCGACGGCTCCAGCACCTCGGCCCAGCCCGGGATGAGCATTTCCACACCTTCGCGCGCAATGGTTGTTCAAGGGCATGTTGATGCGGGCACCCTAAGCATGCCAAAGCCCACGGTGGTGCCTGGTGACTTTGCCACGATGCGCGAAACTGGCGGCTTCGACACCCAAAAAGACGCTGGTGTCAAAGGCCTGCAAATGCTGGGGAACCTGATGGGCGTTGCGGCAAACAAGTCCAAGACGGTAGAAATGGCGCTAGAACTGGATGGTCCGTCCACGGCTCGGCTGGCGCTACAGGCTTTAGGCACTTTCAACCAGCAATTGGTCGAAAAGATCAAGGCAGGCCTGTAAGCCCGCGGCTGGCCGACTGCCAGCACCCATACAGAAATAGGCAAATGGCCGCTGTAGTGCTAGGTCTGCCGCGCGTACTCCACCTTCAGGCAGCGGTCTTGCACCGCCCACAAACCAGCTGCATGCGCCTTGGCCACGGCCGCATCATGGCGCACGCCCAGTTGCAACCAAACGGCGGGCAGCTTTAGGGCAATGGCCTCGTCAACGATGGGTGGCACATCCACGCTGTTGCGAAACACGTCCACCAGGTCAATCGTCTGGTGACCTGCCGCCTCAGTGAGCGACGCGTACACCACCTCGCCCAAAATATGCTCGCCGCTGGCCGCCACCACCGGGTTCACCGGCACGATGCGGCTTGGGCGACAAGCTCACTACCGCAACGGTATGGCGGGTGGTCAGCAAACGGGTGATGGTTTGGATTTGCAAGCCAGCTGTTTGGTCAAGGTTCATGAGGTGGACTTTTATAGGTAAATGGATCATGTGGGTCAGGTGATGCGTCACTGTAGAGCAGCAACGCGGCCAACTTGGGCAACGCATCCAGTGCGTTGTGCGTGGTAGCTTGGGCCAGTTCAGCAACACTGATGCCACGCAAAGCCGCCAGTTCAGCGCCAATGCGTGGCAACTCGGCCGGTGAATTGATGCCTTGGGTTTCACCGGCGGCGCGCTGAGCGGCGGTTTTGTAAAGCCAATGGGGCGGCATGTCGGGCGCATCGGTTTCCATCACGATGGCATCCAGTGGCAAGGTGGCGGCCAGGCGGCGCAGCTGCAGGGCGCGCTCATAGGTCAGGGCACCGCCAAAGCCGAGCTTCAGACCCAAATCAATCAAGGCTTGCGCCTGCTGGGCACTGCCATTGAAAGCGTGGGCAATGCCATGCCAGGCCAGCAGACCTGACCTGCCAGGCTGGTCACCTTGGTCAGGTGTTCCCGCAGCTTTGCCCGTGTTCCCTACCGCACGCAGCCCCTTGAGTACCTGATCGACCGAGCGGCGCACATGCAGTACCACCGGCAAGCCATGTTGTCGTGCCAGCTTGAGCTGTGCCAGGTAAAAGTGCTGCTGGCGCTCACGCAAGGGGCTCACGCACAGCTCGGGCACAAAAAAATCCAGCCCGATTTCACCCACCGCCACCAGCCGCGGGTCGTCCCGATGCTGCGTCAGCGCCGCGTCCAGTCGCGCCAGATCATCGTCCCTGGCCCGCCCAACATACAGCGGATGAATGCCCAGGCAGTAGCTGTCACCCAGTTGTTGCGCCAGCGTGCGCACGGCGTCAAAGTTGACGACATCAACGGCCGGGATAACGCAATGCGCTACGTTTAGCGTAGCTGCTTTCGACCGTATCTCTTGGGCTAGAGGCCCAAACTCTTGTGCATCCAGGTGACAGTGGGTGTCAATCCAGCGCACAGCAGCCCTCGCGCTGGGTCAAGACTGCGGCTGCACCACACGGGTCAACGCGGCGTCTTCGCCCGGCACATGGTTCTGTGCCCATTCGGTCATCACCTTGAGGATGGCTTTTTTGTTCATGTGGCCTTTGCCAACGTCAGTGCTGCGATCGGCTAACCGTTCCAGGAAATCTGCATGCTGCTGGCAATGCACATCGCGTGCGGCGTACTTGGCCTCACGCATCCAGGCTTCTTCAATCTCAAACAGCGCTTTCATCTCCTTGTAGAGCGCAAGGATCACGTGCCGCAGCGCAATCCAGTCGTCGGTGGCCTCGAGTTTTTCACTTAATTCAAACAAGGATTTTTTTGCGGTGTCCAGCACTGCATTGCCACTGGCATAGTCATCCATCCACTGAAAACTCATTTTTTTCTCCAACTTTAAAAAATCAAATCACACCGGACTGGGCACTTGCGCCAGTTCCTCAATATGCCCTTGCACCAGCGTCAGCTGGCGCTGGCAGCGCGCGGCCAGGCTTGCGTCGTGCGTGACGACCACAAACGCCGTGCCTTGCGTACGCGCCAATTCCAGCATCAGGTCAAACACGCCCTGCGCAGTCGCCCGGTCCAGGTTGCCGGTGGGTTCGTCGGCCAGCACACAGGCCGGCTGCGTCACCAGGGCACGGGCAATTGCCACGCGCTGACGCTCGCCGCCCGAGAGTTCGCTCGGACGGTGATGCAAGCGCTGTGCCAGGCCCACCGCCGTCAGCATGGCGGCGGCCTGTTGCGCCGCATCATCGGCCACCATACGCCGAATTCTCAGTGGCATGGCGACATTTTCCAGCGCGCTGAATTCTGCCAACAAATGGTGAAACTGGTAGACAAAGCCAAGGTATTGGTTGCGTAAGCGTCCTTGCGCTGCCGCACTTTGGTGCGCCAGGTCTTGCCCGAGCAAGGTCACGTTGCCGCCCGTTGGTGCGTCCAGCCCGCCCAGCACATGCAGCAGGGTCGATTTGCCCGAGCCCGAGGCGCCCACAATCGCCAGCGTTTGGCCCGCGTAAACGTCCAGGTCGACGCCTTGCAGCACCGACACGTCGAGCCGACCCTCGGTGAAGCGTCTGGTCAGACCGCGTGCGCTCAGGACCAATTTACCCTCAGTCATATCATTCATAGCGCAGCGCCTCCGCCGGATTGACCTGGGACGCACGCCAGCTCGGGTACAGCGTGGCGGCAAACGCCAGCACCAAAGAAATGATCGCCACCGGCATGATGTCAGCCTGCTGCGGATCGCTTGGCATGCGGCTGATGAGGTACACGTCGCGCGGCAGAAAGCTGGTATGCAGCAGCTGCTCGATGGCGGGCACGATCACATCAATATTGAACGCGACGCCCAAGCCCAGCGCCAGTCCGGCCAGGGTGCCGATCACCCCGACCATCGCGCCCTGCACCACAAAAATGCCCATGATGGATGCCGGGCTAGCCCCCAGCGTGCGCAGGATGGCGATGTCAGCGCGCTTGTCGGTGACGGTCATCACCAGCGTGCTGACCAGGTTGAACGCCGCCACCGCCACAATCAGCGTCAGGATGATGAACATCATGCGTTTTTCAAGCTGAACCGCCGCAAACCAGGTGCGGTTTTGCCGCGTCCAATCACGAATCACCAGCCGGTCAGTCAGGGTGGTGGCCAGGTCAGCGGCCACGGCGCGCGCCAGGTGCAGGTCTTTCAGTCGCACGCGCACGCCGCTGGGGCCTTCCAGCCGAAAGATGCGCGCCGCGTCTTCAATGTGGATCAGCACCAGCGCCGAGTCGTATTCAAAATGGCCCGAGTCAAAGGTGCCCACCACCGTCATCTGCTTCAGGCGCGGCACCACACCGGCGGGCGTGACCTGGCCGCTGGGGGCGACCAATGTGACCTTGTCGCCCTGCACCACGCCCAGACTGCGCGCCAGTTCACCGCCCAGCACCACGCCAAATTCTCCCGGCACCAGACGCATCAGCGCCGCGCCCTTGAGGTCCACCGCCAGGTCGGTCACATCGGGTTCGCGCACCGGATCGATGCCGCGCACCATGGTGCCTTTCATGTCCTCACCCCTTGCCAGCAATGCCTGAGCAGCTATGAAAGGCGCAGCACCCACCACCTGCGGATGGGCCCGCACCTGGCTGAGCGTGCGCGCCACGTCGGGCAGCGCCTCACCATTGGGTGCAAAGATTTCGATGTGCGAGACCACGCCCAGCATGCGGTCACGCACTTCTTTTTGAAAGCCGTTCATGACGCTCAGCACAATGATCAGCGCCGCCACACCCAGCGCAATGCCCAGCATCGACACGCCCGAGATGAACGAAATAAAGCCGTTGCGCCGGGTGGCCCGACCAGCGCGCGTGTAGCGCCAGCCCAGCGTGAG
>PFKL01000238.1:5735-7916 GCA_002784245.1 Comamonadaceae bacterium CG_4_10_14_3_um_filter_60_75 | reverse complement strand
GCGGTGGCGGTGGTAATGGAGCCCACGGGCGCTGTCATCCGGCCGCCCGTCTTGCTGCAAACCACGCAGGACGAGGTGGGTATCCGCGCGGCACTGCTTTCATCGGCGGTGCGCGAGCGCATCAACCACCACCTGATCCTGAAGCTCAGCAGCTGCGCAACCAGCGCGACTGTGCCGGCATAACGCTCAGGCTGCGCTGGTTGGTCGGCCTTCAATGAACGCCACAATCATGCGCGCCATGTCAGCACCGTCGTGGCCGGCGCTCAGGCTTTGGCTGGCAGACTGGTATTTTTCCTCGCCGAGCAAGGTACGGCGCTTGTTCAGTAAAAACGCGCTGTACTCTTCGACGAATTCGGGGTGCGGTTGCACGCAGAAAACATGGTCATCCACGGCAAACGCCGCCACCGGGCAAAAGTCGCTGGTGGCCAGCAACGTCGCGCCTTCGGGCAGGTCAAACACCTGATCCTGATGGCTGGCGAGCAGCGCAATATCGCTGCGGCCCTGCGCGTACGGCAGCCCGGGCGTTTTCCACTGGTAATTCATGCGCCCGGCGCCCCAGCCCTGCGGTGCGCGCCCGACCCTTGCACCCAGGCACAAAGCAATCAACTGATGACCAAAACACACGCCAATGAGCTTCTTTTTGGCCTGCAGCAATTGCTCCACCTTTTGCCGCAGCGTCAGCACCCACGGCTCTTGTGAGAAAGCATCGGCACGGCTGCCAGTGAGCAACACCGCATCGTAGTCGTCAAACGACGCCGGGTACGCACCGTGCACAGTGTTGAAAATATCAAACTGCCCTGTCGCACCGGCGTTGCGCAACAAGCGCTCAAACATGGCGCCGTAGCCGACGTACCGGGCTTCAACAGCCGGGTCAAGCGAATCGTTTTCAAGAATGCAAAGTTTCATGGTGGTGCTCGCAGTGAGGCAGGTTTGGATTCAGGCGCGATCGGCCGGTTTGTGGCTTTTGGCGTGGCTGTGCGCGTGTCCATGGTGGGCACCGGCGTGCGCTGGTGCTGCTACAGGCGGGGCTTTTTTGCCAAGACGTGACTCGGTGCCCTTGATCAGCCGGTTGATGTTCTCCGCATGGCGGTACAGCAAAAACAAGCCCATCACCGCGATGCCCAGAGCGGCGCTTTTGTTCATGCTCCACAGCGCGCCGTCGGCCAGCACATAGAGCACCGGCGCCAGCACCGCAGCGGCAATCGACGCCAGCGACGAGTAACGAAACACCAGCGCCATAGCCAGCCAAATAAGCATGGCAGCCAGACCCAGCCAGCCGTTGACCCCCAGCAGTACACCCAGTGCGGTGGCCACACCCTTGCCACCCACAAATCTGAAAAACACCGGGTACAAATGGCCCAGAAACGCCGCCAGGCCGACCATGGCCAGCGTGCCCTCGCCCAACCCATACGGCGCACCAAACCACGCCACCAGCGCCACCGGCAACCAGCCTTTGGCCGCATCAAGCAAGAGCGTCAGGACGGCCGCCGCCTTGGAGCCCGAGCGCAGCACGTTGGTAGCCCCCGGGTTTTTGCTGCCAAAGGTACGTGGATCGCTCAAACCCATGACGCGGCTGACGATCACCGCAAACGACAGCGAACCCACCAGGTACGCGGCCACGGTGGCGAGCAAGGGATACAAACTTTGCATGGATTGCACTTCAACTCCAAAAGCCCAGCGCGTGTGGGCGAATGCCGCTATTTTGCCAGCCCGACGCCGGCGGCATGCTCTGGCGTGCTCAAGTCAGCACCTCGGCCAGCGCGCATTGCACCGGTTGGGCGCCCAGCAGCGCAACGCATACCCGCGGGTCAAGGCCCACCAGATAGCCGCGCCGCCCGCCGTTGATCAGGATCTTGGGCAGCGCCAGAATCGTCGCTTCGATGTACACCGGCATGGCGCGACGCGTGCCAAACGGCGACGTGCCGCCCACCAGATAACCGCTGTGCCGGTTGGCGACCTCGGGCGCGCACGGCTCGACCGACTTGACTCCAATCTGGCGCGCCAGATTTTTAGTCGACACCTTGCGGTTACCGTGCATCAGCACCACCAGAGGCTTGGCATCCTGGTCCTGCATGACCAGCGTCTTGACCACGTGAAACGGGTCCCAACCCAGTTCAGCCGCACTGTGCAGCGCGCCGCCATGCTCAAGGTAGGCGTAAGGATGCTCGGTAAATGCCACCT
>PFKL01000238.1:0-5725 GCA_002784245.1 Comamonadaceae bacterium CG_4_10_14_3_um_filter_60_75 | reverse complement strand
AACAATTGGGGTCAGATTCCAATTGATTTTGAGATCACTGCGCCGGATCGCGCAGTTCCCAGCGCACGGCGTCGACGGCTTCGAGCAGCTCGGGGCTGAGGGTGGTTCCCCACGCGTCCAGACACTCGTCAAGCTGCGCCACCGACGTCACACCAATGATCGTGCTGGCCACGCGCCATTGGCCATAGCAAAACGCCAGCGCCAGCTGTGTCGGCGTCAGTCCATGATCACGCGCCATGGTGTTGTAGCGCTTGGCCGCCGTTAACGCCTCGGGGCGGCCCCAACGCTGCTTGCGCGACGACTCAAATTTCTTCAAACGCGCCTGGTCAGGCACATCGACGCCGGTCAATCCCTGCGCGTCGTACTTGCCGGTAAGCAGCCCAAAAGCCAGCGGCGAATACGCCAGCAGCGACACGTTCAGCCGATGCATGGTTTCGTCCAGTCCATTTTCAGCGGTGCGGTTGAGCAAGCAATATGGGTTTTGCACCGTGGCCACCCGCGGCAAACCATGTTGCTCTGCCAGGCGCACGAACTCGTGCACGCCGTATGGCGTTTCGTTGGACAAGCCCACAGCACGCACTTTGCCCGCCTTGGCCAGCGTGCCCAAGGCCTCTAACTGGGCGTGGATGCTGGTGCCTTCGTCATCCCTGGGCTGGTAGTAAATGCCGCCAAACGCTGGCACGCTGCGCACCGGCCAGTGAATCTGGTAGAGGTCGATCACGTCGGTTTGCAGGCGCTGCAGGCTAGCGTCGCAAGCCGCGATGATGTCGGCAGCGGTCAGGTCCGGGCTGCCACCGCGAATCCAGGGCATGCCGCGCGACGGCCCGGCCACCTTGGTGGCAATCACCAGCTTTTGCCGCGCCCCCGGTCGCTTGGCCAGCCAATTGCCGATGATTTTTTCGGTGGCATTGAAAGTCTCGGCGCGCGGTGGCACGGCGTACATCTCGGCCGTGTCAATGAAGTTGACGCCACGCGCCAGCGAGCGGTCCAGTATGTCAAAAGCGGTGGCTTCGTCGACCTGCTCACCAAAGGTCATGGTGCCCAGGCAAATGGCGGTGACATGCAGGTCGCTTTGACCTAATCGAATGGTTTTCATGGCAGAAAAAACGCAGAGTTTTTGACGGTCAGCAGTGTAAAGCGCAGCGCGTTGCCCGGTCAGGATCAAGGCCAATGACCGCAGCGCACCGCGGCAGGCAATGCTACTGTGCTTCGGGCTGCCAGCAGACCTGGTTGCGCCCAGCGCTTTTGGCCGCGTACATGACTTGGTCAACCTGCTGCAACAGGTTCATTGGCGTCGATGCGGTGCCCGGTTGCAGCACGGCCACACCCGCGCTGAGGGTCACCACCTTGGCAACCCGGCTGCCGGCGTTGACAATGGCCAGATCGCGCACCTGCTGCAGCACCTGGTTAGCCAACGCAAGCGCATCATCGAGTTCGGTTTCGGGCAGCACGGCGACCAGTTCCTCGCCGCCAAAACGCACAACAAGGTCGGCCGGGCGGCGAAAAACCTGGCGCAGCACGCCCGCGACCTGACGCAGGCAATCGTCCCCGGCCAAATGCCCGTAGGTATCGTTGAATTGCTTGAAGTAATCAATATCAAACATCACCAATGACAACGCTGCGCCCTGCTTACCCACCAATCGCACCAACTGCGGCAAACTGTCGTCGAGCAAACGGCGGTTCCCCAGACCAGTGAGAACGTCCACGTTGGCCAGCGCCTTGAGCTTGCTGGCCTGCGCCTTGAGCAAACGCTCACGCATCACCGACTGCGTGACGTCCGTAATCTGGATAAAGGTGTAGCGCTGATCCATTGACCCCACCTGGCTCAAGCCAGCGGGAATGATCCGGATCGACTGGCGCAGCAGCTTGTCCTGATCCCGCTGTGCCGCCGACAAATACAACGGGAAGGGCGCTGGATGCAAGGTTTGCGACAGCAAGGTCGGGAAGCCGCTGGCCACCGCCTGCGTTAGCGAATAGAGAAACGCGCTGCCTTTGAGCTGTTCAAACACCTCGTCGAGCTGGCGCTGCAATAACGCTGGTGCGGTCAACCCGGTGTGCTGGAGAAACCACCGGTTGGCAAAGACCACGCGCTGCTCGGCATCGAGCACCAGCAAACCCAGCTGGAGGTGGTCAAGCACCCACGCCGACCACGGCGGGCAATCGCAGCCCGGAGTAAGGGGCGCGTTCACGACAGCGACTCCAGAAATGCCCGTACGGTTGACTTCAGCGATGCAACCGACTCCACGTCGAGCATGAACACCAAAAATCCCTGAATCTCCAGCGCGTCGATGGCAAAGTCAATTTGCAGACTCAGCACCATGTCGTCCAGACTGCCCTGCGCGCCCAGGACGTCTTGCACCGGACCGAGTGCAACGCACGGCAAGGAGCCCTCAAAACGCAGCTTCAGCACATCCGCAACGCCTGAGACAACAGAGTTGAGCAGGATGTTGCCAATTTCGGCCAGCGCTTCCTGCTCCATTTCGCCGAGCTGCTCCAGCGGCACGTCGTCGCCCACCATCATCTGCACCAGTTGCAGGCTTTGCTGCACCGGAAACATCAACACCGCCTCAGTGTTGAGCACGCCGCTGAACTCCTGCTTGACGGCACAAATGCGTCCCGCACCTTGCGCCGTGAGTTCGCTGCTGACCCCTTGTTTTGTGAGCATTTCCACTTTGGGCACGTTCAGGCGCACGGTGTCGCCGGCGAGTTGGCTCAGCGCGCTGGCCGCCTGACCGACGCCAACGTTGAATACCTCGACCAAGGCGTCAAGTTCAAGTTCGGTCAAAGTCATGATTGCGCCAGAAAATAGTCAAGCGCTTGACGAATGGCTGGTTCGGTAGCGGGCTTTTGCACAAAGGTGACATTGAGGTCGCTGGCACGGGCACGGCTGCTTTCCTGAATATTGGCCGTCAGCATGGCAATGCGGCTGTGCTGGTCAAAGGCGCGAATCTGTGCGACCGCGTCAAAGCCACTGATACCGGGCATGTTGACGTCCATCGTGATGAAGTCGGGCCCGTGGGCACGCACCAAGGCCACCGCCTCATCACCCGTGCCGGCTTCCAGCACGTCCCAGTCAGGCTGCAACTGCGACACCTTGTTGCGGATCATCATGCGCGACACCTTGCTGTCGTCAACAATCAAAAGTTTATAAACCATTGCAATGCTCTCCAGTCGATTCAACAGGGCAATTATGCTGCGGCCTCATTCCTTGGCCTGGGCAAAGCGCGTTTGCTCTTGCAGGCGCAGTACCCGGCGCTGCACCTTGCCGGTGGTCGTCATCGGCAGTGCGTCAACAAATTCGATCTCTTTGGGGTATTCGTAGGGGGCCAGCAGGCCTTTGACATGGGCTTGCAGCTGCATCACCAGTTCAGCATCAAATTGGCCTCTAGCCCTTGTATCACTTGCGCGAGCAGTTACAAACTCAGGAGCAAGTACGACATACGCCTTGACCACCGCACCACGCTCGCGGTCGGGCTTGGGCACCACCGCGGCGTTGGCCACCGCCGGGTGTTTGACCAGGCAGTTCTCGATCTCGCCCGGGCCGATGCGGTAGCCGGCCACCTTGAACATGTCGTCGCTGCGGCCCTGGTACCACAGGTAGCCTTGCGCGTCGCGCCGAGCCAGGTCACCGGTGCGGCACCAGTTGCCGGTGTATTTGTCGTGCGTGGCGTGTTCGTTTTTCCAGTAGCCCAAAAAGAAGATCGGGTCCGGCTGGCCGTGCACGTCATGGCGGTTGACGGCCACCTCACCCACCACCTCGGGGCCACATTCGACGCCGTCGTCGTCGATCACCGCCAGCCGGTGCCCGGGGTAGCCAAAGCCCATGCTGCCGGGTTTGGGCGGCCACACCACCGACGAATTGCCGACGATGTAGTTGATCTCGGTCTGGCCAAACATCTCGTTGACAGTCACGCCCAACTGCGCCTGGCAGTAGTCAAACACCGCGTCGCCCACCGCCTCGCCGGCGCTCATGATGGCTTGCAACTGCAGGCCAAACTGCACACGCGCCGTGGCCTGGGCGCTGCCGGGGTAGGCTTTCATCATGGCCTTGAGCGCGGTCGGAAACAAAAAGGTGTGCGTGACAGCGCAGTCGCGCAGCAGTTCAAACGCAAGTTGCGGGCTGAAGCGGCCGTTGAAGGCGACGATGGGGCGGCCAAAGTACAGCGTGGGCAGCAAGGCGTCCATCAGGCCACCGGTCCAGGCCCAGTCGGCGGGGCTCCAGAATACGGCATCGGTAGCGGGCAAGGCATCGACAGAAGCCGCCTGGGCGCTCATTAAAATGTGAGCTGCTTGCGCTTTCTCCACCTGGGCTGGAGGCTGATTTTCTATAAAACCAAAAAAATTCTGACTGCATAAAAAACCGGTCAGGTTACCGATCAGCGCGCGGTGCGGAATCAGCGCGCCTTTGGGGTTGCCGGTGGTGCCGCTGGTGTAGATCAGGATGGCGGGGTCTTCAGCGCGGGTAGCTACCGGCGCAAACACGTTACTGGCGCGCGCCAGCGTCGCCTGGTAGTCCTGGTCGGCCAGATGCTGCGGGGCGGTGGTGTCCCAAACGCCGACGACGCTGCGCACACTGGGGCAACGCCCACGCACCGAGGCCAGCCCAGGCAGCGTTTGCGCGTCGCCGATGGCCACCACCGCTTCGCTGTCTTGCAGGCGAAATTCGAGCGCCTCGGGGCCAAACAGTTGCGACAACGGCATGGCCACCGCGCCCATCTGCAGCACCGCCATGTAGGCCACCGCCGTTTCAAAGCGCTGCGGCAGCACGATGGCGACCCGGTCGCCGCGCGCCACGCCCAGCGCCGCCAGCGCGTTGGCCAGCCGGTTGGCCTGATCCTGCAGCTCGGAATATGTATAAAAAGTGCCTTCAGCCCCCGTAGAATAAGCGCGAACAGCTACTTTTGTCGAAGCATTTGGTAGCGCCGCCCAGCGCCCGCAGCAGGCGTTGGCCATGTTGAAAAACTCGGGTACCTGCCAGACGAAATCGCGGTGCAGTCGCTGGTATGCTGGCGGCAGGTTCCACTCGGGTTGCGTGGCTGGGGCGGCCAGTGGCACCTTGCTTGGCGCACTGTCGCTACGTTGACTGACGGACATGGTGACTCTTTCGTAAGATCGGCTGAATGTACCCAATAAAACGAATTTCGCGTAGCGCGTTTGTACCTATCCGTGGCCTGGACTACCACGTGCGCCTGTGGGGCGAGCCCCAGCCAGGCCAGACCCCGCTGGTGCTGCTGCACGGCTGGATGGACGTGGCCGCTAGCTACCAGTTCATGGTCGACGCGCTGGCGCGGGAGCACTTCATCATCGCCCCCGACTGGCGCGGCTTTGGGTTAACAAACGCCGTGGGCGCGGACACGTTTTGGTTTCCGGACTACATCGCTGATCTGGACGCGCTGCTCGACCATTACTGCGCCGACACGCCGGTAAACCTGGTGGGCCACAGCATGGGCGGCAATGTCGCCATGCTGTATGCGGCGGTGCGGCCCGAGCGGGTGCGTCGACTCATCAACCTGGAAGGCTTTGGCCTGCCCGCCACCCGACCCAGCCAGGCGCCAGCGCGCTACACGCAGTGGCTCAGCGAGCTCAAACAACTGCGCCAGGGCGAGCTCAAACTCAGGCATTACGACACACTCGACGCCGTGGCGCGCCGGTTGATCAAGACCAACCCGCGCTTGTCGCCAGACAAGGCGCACTGGCTGGCAGCGCACTGGTCGGCCGAGACCGC